>JALOOP010000506.1 GCA_025454315.1 Oculatellaceae cyanobacterium Prado106 | reverse complement strand
CTTGTTTTGTTTGGTTCCAGACCATTGGATACCCCTCTACCAGTCGTGTAAGCCTTGTAACATCCAGTTCAAACCCATAAATGTTCCGAACAATATGGCGAAACCCCAAATACTCCTGTAGCCGTTGAACCGTATCGATTGACACTACGGATTGTCGTCCTTCTCGGGGATGGCTCATGCGGTCTAGTAGGCGTTTATGCCAATCAAAACCGGAGGGTAGACTACCATCGAATTCTGTCGCAATCAGTTGAAAAACTCGTTCACATCCGGTATAGAAATTGTGGAGCTTTAAGGCTAAGCTCTCATACAGTAAAGGAGCCAGGGTTGGATTCTGTTGAATTTCTACTTCAACATTCGCAATGGCGGATTCGAGCTGCTGCAATCGTTGCAGTTCCAGATCAATATCCGCAGCAAAGCTGCTGCAATCGTTGCAGTTCCAGATCAATATCCGCAGCAAGCTCACGGAGTTCATTGGGATTCAACTGTCTCATCGAGTGACTTCCCTGTTTCGAGTACCCGTTGGTAAAAATGAGATTCTAAAGCTTCTAGGGGCTTCAGATCAACCCAACGATGGCTGAGGCGGTTGACGGCTGCGACGGCTGCAAAAAACTGGTCTTCTGGGACATCAGCAACCGCAATGTCAATGTCCGAGGCTTTGGTAAGGCGGCCTTTGACTAAGGAACCAAATAGAATTACCTGGGTTGCGCCAAATTGTTGACGGAGGAGTCTGGCAATGCTTTGGGCATCTTTCCAGGCTTGTGCGGTCTGTTGCTGCGCCTCTTGCTTTTCCTCTGCGAGGCGTTTTTGCCAGTAAACAAGGTGGTGCTGTTCAAGCATGTTGGGGGCTGCCTCCTGATGAGCGATCGCCAAACCTCGGATATGACGCTGAATGAGCTGCTAACGCTGCTTCCGATTGAATAGGTAAAACTTTCCAAGTTTTTGCTAGCTTGATCAAGCCGAAACAGGGTTACAGGCTCCGATCGGATATATTATGGCGCGTTTCTGCCCTGCTGCGGCGATCCTTTTGCTGCCTATCCCACGTTGATAGATCAGGAGTGGAGAGCGATCGCCCGTTGATCAACCTCAGCGCCATCCCTCTACGAGAATTCACAGTTTTAGGTTTCCAAAACATAAAAACTATATAAAACGACCCTTCATCATTTGTTATGTTATACGAGATACTACCGATCGTCCTGATATACGCCATCCTCAAAGGAAAAGCTAAGCAGTAGCACCTTGCCGCAAGGTTTCCTGCAAAAAAGCTCAGACTAAATCGCAAATTGGCTCAATCATGCGAACCAGTCTGCAAGCAAGAATCCACGAGGATGCGCGCATCAGGTGCCTTCTACCGCTGCAGCCCACAGGTGCAGAGCATCAAAGATTTGGGAATAGGGGTTGATTCAAAATTGAGCTGGTGAAACGAACCAGGTCTGAAGCCATCAGGCGGTCTTTCGTTTCCCACGCTGGCCAGTATTCTGACCGCACATTCTGTTGATATCCAGTCATTCCAAACCGGAAAGTAGCGATCGCCAATTGACAAAGAGCCAGTCATCCCCGCATTGAACAATCCTGCATTGAATCATGTTGGGATCAGGTTGCACCTGTCAGTCCAAAAATCTGCGCTTTCCCCACACTGAGGTCAAAACGCCCCCTTGACCGCATGGGTGCTTGTCAAGCTGGCTTGCAAAACAGCCATGGCTAAATTTTATGACCCGGCAGGATGGTTTTCGGAAGTCTGGAACTTGAAGATTTACACTTGGAGTTCCCTCATTATGATTACAGCTCTTGGCGACCTTGTCCGCAGTCTGAAACGGCTGATGGAGGCTCTGTTTGGCTATTCCGCCCGCCCTCAGCTCCCGGCAGCTTCTGCAGGAGCAACCGCAGAAAGCTACAAAACCGAACCCGCCCGACGCCCCTCCACCTACGTCGCAAAGAACCTCAAGGCTCCAGCCGCGACTCCAACCCCTGCCAAAAAATCGGCCATTGAAGTTGCCGCAGTGCCTGCGATCGCCAACGGCACCGCCGCAGAAGTCAAGCCCAAACTCACAGAACCCGCTCCCCTCCCCTTCCAGATTGAAGAAGCCGGAGAACCTATCCCGGTTCTGGTCAAAGAACCCCAGGCGGCACAACCCGCCACCTCCCACCCTGAGATCACCGAAAACTATCAATGGGAAGCCCCGGAACAGTTGCAGCAAGAAATCTCTCAGCTCATCGCATCCTCCATGCCCAGCCATCCCGACTCCAAACCTGGCAGTCATAGCACAAATGGCACAAATGGCACGAATGGCACGAATGGTACGAATGGTACGAATGGCAAGACGGCAGAGCCGATTGCAGATGCCAATTCGTCCGGTGATCCCGAAACCTCACTGGATCAAGTTCAGGCGATCGATGATTTCCTCAAAATTGACTTTGAAGACATTGATGCCGATGCCCTGCTGGTAGAATCCGCTTCGGCTCATGAAATGAACTTTGAGTCTCCTATTTTGGAGCCGGATGCAGCGCTGGCCGATGCCTTCTCAACCGCCACACAAATTTCCATTGAAGTTCCCGAGGCCTCGGCTCATTCCCATCCAGAATCTTCGCTCGAACAGCCTGCGAACCTCGCCGACTTAGCGCCCGAGCAGCCTGCACTCTTGTTTGAAGATCTCTTTGACCCAGAGAACCCAGCCAGCGATCAGCCTGGAAGCAGCCCAGAGACTCCCGGATTTGTCTCAGATGTGACACCCGAATTCCAGTCCCATCCCCAAGAAGTCACGCCGCTCACCGCTGAAGGCTTATCTCAGTTCATGGAAGCCTCTTCCGAACCCGAGAACCTGACCAATGCAGAAGCCGTCCATACTGAAGCCGCCCATGCTGAAGTCTTAGATTTCGCGCTGGCTGAACCGACAACGCCTGCTGAATCAACCGATGTCACCGCCATGCCGTTCTCCGAAGCGCCAGTTTCGGACTCAGAACCCTCCTTGCAACCCTCCCCAGAAGGTTCTACTGGCGTTGAGGCGATCGCAGAAGTAAATGCTACAGCCTCAACAACAGATTCGACAACAGATTCGACAACAGGCTCTACCGAGATGCAGAACAATGAGCCTACCGAGACGTTCGACCCGGCAGAACGCTATCAAGCCGGAGTCGCTCAGTTTCGAGACAAACAGTGGGACGAAGCGATCGCCACCTTCCAATCGGTCATCCAAGCCCAACCCAGCTTAATCCGCGCCTACGAAAGCCTAGGCCGCGTCTATCTACGTCAGGGCTTACTGGTCGAAGCCATTGCCACCTTCCGCCAAGGCATCCAGGTCAATCCCAAATTCTTCCTCCTCTATGAAGGCTTAGGCCGCGCCTATCTGCGTCAATCCAACTTTGACCAGTCGATCGCCGCCTTCCAACTGGCGATCGAAACCAACCCCAAACCTGCTGCTCCCTACGAAGGGTTAGGCCGCGCTCAGTTGGGAGCAGAGCAAGCTGAACTGGCGATCGCATCCTTCCAACAAGCCATCGAGCGCAATGCCCAAATGGTCGTCGCCGCAGAAGGTCTAGCTCAAGCCCTGGTCAAGGCCGATCGACAGCAGGAAGCGATCGCCACCCTCCAGCAACTCCTGGAAGTCAAACCCAACTACCGCCCCGCGCAGAGGCTGCTCACCCAGGTGCAGGGGCAGGTGGGCTAGGGTTAGGTCGATAAGTGGATGAGTGGATGGGTGGATGGGTGGATGGGTGTCTTAAGATGTCCCCTTCATAAGCACAGGAAATCTCATAAGAGAGAATTTTTTGACTTGTGAATCAGTTCCTCCTGGATCACCCATCCACCCTGTTACCCATCCACCCCACTCCCCACTCCCCACTCCCTACTCATGTAAACTAAAACGAAAGAGTTGAGAGCTATTTCCCATGCAGATTACTCCTACTGAGATTGAAGATGTTGTCGTCCTTGAACCCCGTGTGTTTGGGGACGATCGCGGTTTTTTCTTTGAGAGCTTCAACGAGCAAGCCTTTAATGAAAAGACGGGGTTGAATCTGCGCTTTGTCCAGGACAACCATTCTCGCTCTGCCCAAAATGTGCTGCGCGGTCTGCATTACCAGATTCAGCAACCCCAAGGCAAACTGGTGCGGGTGGTGTCCGGTTCCATCTTTGATGTTGCCGTTGATATCCGCCAGGGTTCGCCCACCTTTGGCCAATGGGTGAGCTGTGTTCTCAGTGCCGAAAACAAAAAGCAACTCTGGGTTCCCGTCGGCTTTGCCCACGGCTTCCTCTCCCTAGAAGACCACACCGAAGTTCTTTATAAAACCACCGACTACTACGCTCCCGCCCACGAGCGCTGCATCCGCTGGGATGATCCGGCGATCGCCATCCTCTGGCCCCTCTCATCTGACCCGATCGTGTCATCCAAGGATCAGGTGGGGAAGGCGTTGGGGGAGGCGGATTTGTTTTAGGTGGATGAGTAGATGGGTGGATGGGTGGATGGGTAGACGGGTGGATGAGTAGACGGGTGGATGGGTGGATGGGTGGATGGGTGGATGGGTTGATGGGTGAAACTTTAACAGGGAAATGTTTGACGCAAGGATTGGAATGAGGGGCGACTTTTTACTTTTTTGGGTGTCTCACAATTGATACAAAAGCCGCTCTAGTAGTGGGAAGTTTCTCTTTCTTTGCGGCATTTTCAAAGACAAAAAAATGGTTACCATTGAGATTCACATGAATTGTAGGATGCGTTAGCGATCGCGTAACGCATCGTTCACCGATGTGTTCATAGAGGGCGATCGCACCCATCATCACCGATTCACCAATATGATGCGTTAGCGCAGCATAACGCATCATACGGGGCTTAAGAGCTATGGTCTGAATTTTTTTTATTAAATAATTCCCCCTCTCAAAAAAGAAAGGAAAAACGAGAATTAAGCCAATCCGTATCAGAAGATTCCCCCCTCCCTCACCCATCCACCCATCCACCCATCCACCCATCCACTTCCCCCTAAAGGATCTCCAGCGATCGCAACCGATTCACCACCGCCGCCAGTTCAAAAGAACGAAAGGCCATTAAATCACCTTGGGGATACTGGGTGAGACGATCGAGGGAATGGGTTTGGATATCGGTGATTAAGGTCTCAATTAGGTCGGCTAGCGTGTGACGGCCATTGATACGGTTGGACTGGAGGTAGGCGATCGC
>JALOOP010000505.1 GCA_025454315.1 Oculatellaceae cyanobacterium Prado106 | reverse complement strand
ATAATCCTTACGCCTGCCAACTTTCAGACTTTCTTAAGATTCTCCCAGAGGGTAAAGGCTCGATCCCCATTTTGAACTCTTCTGATTTCGCCCTTGCCAATCCGGACATTTTTGGTGAACAGATCGGCCAAAAGTCTTGTTTTAAGAGGATTAGAGCCTGTGATCACAATCACGTTGAAACCTGATCGAGATCGCCACCGCATCCCTTGCAGAAGGACATACTTAAGGAGACTCAACTCTAGCCGAGTCATCAACAGGGAACACACGACTTGCCGACAGAATCCTTTTAGGAGACTGTCGGTTTTTTGTATGGGGGAAGGGGGAAAGGGGAAGGGGGAAAGGGGTGCTTCTTGGATTGTCCATTGAAGTTGATCATTGAAGTTGGTCTAGGAAGCCGAGAGAGGAGAGTCCTTTCAGCTTTCCTTAAGGGGTTCATTGCTCCCCCTTTCCCCCTTCAGATTTTGAATCGGGTGAAGCGTCCGGGGTGGAGGGCAGAGATTGTGGGAGTGGGCGATCGCATTACGTCTATGAACGGAGTCACGATTCAGCCGCAACAGCCTTTGTCCTTTGTTCAGGAAGCAGATGCCGTGCTGTTTGGGAGCGGCACACAGACTCGTCGCCTGATCCAGGATGAGTCCCTGATGTCGGCATTGCAACTAGACCCCGATCGCCAACTGATCGGCGCACAATGCTCGGGTGCGCTGATTCTCAAGCGTCTGGGGCTGGTCGAACAGATTCCGGTTTGTATGGACTCAAAAACTCGCCCCTGGTTGATTGCGGCGGGTGCTGAAGTTGTGGAACAGCCCTTTTTGGCCGTCGGCAATCTGGCAACTGCTGGAGAATGCTTGGCATCCCAGTATCTGGCAGCCTAGATCATCCATCAGGGATTGGGCGGAGAAGCGGTGGTTGAGGTGTTGGGAAGTGTTGCTCCGGTTGGGGAGGAGCGAGAGTTCGTCCAGCGTATCCTTCAGGTGATTGAACCAGAAATTAAACCAGAAATTAAACCAGGAATTAAACCAGAGAGGAAATTAGAAATGAGATCAGGGGTTCAGCCTTGAGCAACTTGAATGCTTCTCAGATAGAATTGCTGCATCTGAATTTGGATGAGGCTGAGGTCATTTAGGGTTCGATAGGATAGAATCAATTAGAACAGTTCTATTAGGTTTATTGGGCGTTAGATGTCGAGCCATCCTCAGAAAACCACGACTCAGGCGGCAAAGGAGACTTTTATTCCCACCATGCGGGAATTGGTCAGGGCTTATCAAGCTTTTTCTGCCGTTTCTGAAACCCATATTCGGCAATTTGATTTAACTCCTGCCCAGTTTGATGTGATTGCGACGCTGGGCAACACTCAGGGCATGAGCATGGGCGATATCGGTGAAAAAACCTTGATTACCAAAGGGACTTTGACGGGGGTGATCGATCGCCTCATCCAAAAACAACTCGTTACCCGAGAAATTCCCCCCGAGAATCGTCGCAATGTGATCGTAAAGCTAACGCCGAAAGGGGAGCAGGTGTTTGAGCAAGTCTTTCCGGTTCATATCGCCTATATCAAAGAGCGATTCGACCAACTCGAACCTTCAGAGTTAGAACTGCTTAGAGTCCTTCTGGGACGATTGAGACAGGTTTTCTAGAGTTGCTCATCTTCTAAATCTGCTAGAGCGTCTGTTAGCTTCCTAGACGGTGAAGTTTCCGCAGCAGAATAAATTGAGGAATCGAATCACCACATTGACAAGTCCGCTGAAACCTCAATTCTCGTTTCCTCAGATTCTCCTTGACAGGCAAAAAAGTATTCAGTAGTATCGGAGTATGGTTCTATTTAGAACTATCTGAGTCAGTAATTTCAAGTTATGAACCTGGAGTTTTTGCCATGTCTCATTCTTCTCAGTCCGCTTCATCGTCGATCCGCCTGGATGCTGGCACACACTGGATTTGCACCTGTGGCGCTTCTAAAAATTTCCCCCACTGCGATGGTAGCCACAAAGGAACTGCCTTTCAGCCCCTAGCCTTAGAGTTGGAAACAGCCAAGATCGTTGAGATCTCGAAGTAAATGACATTGTTCAGCGACGTTGTTTGGCGACATTGCTTAGCGACATTGTTTGGCAAATAGTTCTAATCAGTAATGTTTTAATCAGGAGAACCATGAAGATTATCATTCGAGACGACATCCCTGCGGCATCTTCCCGGAATCAGCGGTTGGCAAAGCCTGTGATCGATTTGGCGACGGCACCCTATGCCATTTTGGTTTTGCGGGTGAGTTTGGGGCTTTTGTTTGTGGCGCATGGTGGACTCAAGGTGTTCACCTTTACGTTGCCTGGAACGGCTCAGTTTTTTATTAGCATTGGACTGCCGGGATTTTTGGCAGCACCAGTGGCGATCGCAGAAATTCTCGGTGGCCTTCTTCTGTTGGCGGGGATATATACTCGCTGGGTAGCTTTGGTGCTGTTTCCGATTTTGCTGGTGGCCACGTTTAAGGTGCATGGTGCCAACGGTTGGCTATTTAGCAATGAGGGTGGGGGCTGGGAATTTCCGGCTTTGTTTGCGATCGCCTGTATCGTCCAGTTTCTCTTGGGGGATGGGGCTTGGGCGATCGGTTCCATCGGTCAACGTAGAGCATCAAACTAATCGGCATCCCGCTAATCGAAAGACCAATTATCGAGAGATAAGACTATGGCACTGGGGCAACTCGTTAACGGACAATGGACAACTGAATGGACAGAACGCAGCGAAACGGGGCAGTTTCAAAGAATGCCCACTCAGTTTCGCCACTGGATTACC
The DNA here is from genome assembly GCA_025454315.1 of Oculatellaceae cyanobacterium Prado106. GTDB lineage: Bacteria > Cyanobacteriota > Cyanobacteriia > Elainellales > Elainellaceae > Prado106. The sequence goes on along the minus strand of JALOOP010000505.1, from coordinate 1,974 downwards.
GCCGATGGTGCCAGCGGATTTAAGGCGGAACCGGGGCGCTACCATCTCTACATTTCCTTGGGTTGTCCTTGGGCACACCGAACGGCGATTTTGTGGAAGCTGAAAGGACTGGAAAAGATCGTGGGATTGTCGATTGTTGATCCGGTGATTAGCGACCAGGGTTGGAAATTTTCAGACTATCCCGGTTGTGTTCCAGACACGGTGAATCAGGCTGATTATCTGTGGCAAGTCTATACCCGTTCTGATCCGACGTACACCGGACGAGTCACGGTTCCTGTCCTTTGGGATAAGCAAACTCACCAGATTGTCAACAATGAGTCTCGTCAGATCATTGCGATGTTTAATGCAGCATTTAATGAGCATCTAGATCCAGAGTTTGCATCGGTGGATTTTTACCCTGCTGAGTTACAGCCCGTGATCGATCGCATTCTCGATGATATCTACCAACCCATTAACAATGGTGTATATCGGGCTGGGTTTGCTTCGTTCCAGAGTGCGTATGAGGAAGCGATCGCCGACCTCTTCCAAGCTCTTGCCCACTGGGAGATCATCTTGTCCAAGGAACCCTATCTCTGCCATCACCAAATCACCCTAGCCGACTGGTGTTTATTCACCACCCTATTCCGCTTTGACCTGGCCTACTACGGCCTCTTCAAATGCAACCTCAAACGTATTGTTGACTTTCCCAACCTCTGGGACTACTGCCGTCGCCTATACCAACATCCCGGCATCGCCTCCATCTGTAGTATCGACCATGTCAAACGTCTCTACTACGCCGGCATACCCGAACTGAATCCCAACCGGATTGTGCCCTTGGGGTCGCAGATTGAGTTTGGGTGATGAGGGAAGGGGAAAGGGGAAAGGCGAAAGGGAGAACATCGAGTGAGTCCCTGAAGGAATTTTGAAGGCGTTCAAGAGATTCTTTAATCTTCTCCAGGGCATTGATTCCATAAAGCACCCCAATGAAACACTCCAAGATTCCCCTTTCCCCTTTTCCCCTTCCCCTTTCGCCCTCTTCCCCTCAATGAAACACTCCAAGATTCCCCTTTCCCCTTTTCCCCTTCCCCTTTCGCCCTATTTCCCTTCCCCTTTCGCCCTCTTTCCCCTTTTGTCTCCCAAGATAGTTGGCCGAACCCCAGGTAATGCCTTAAGATACATCCCCATACTGACATTTCATTCTTCTGCCCATGGCTAGTCCCTCTAACGATGATCAAATGGCGCTGTTTGGCCTGTCCGACCTGCCTGAGTCGCCGCCGCCAGCGGATTTTGACCCGGATTTGATTCCGACGAGTGCGCGGGTGCCTATTCCGCCGGGAACCTATGAGTCAATGGACTTGATGAAGGTTCACTGTAATGAGTGTCAGCGGTGCGACTTGGGAGCGACTCGAACGAATGCGGTGGTGGGACGAGGGAACCCATCGGCTCCCTTGATGATTATTGGCGAAGGGCCGGGGCAAAACGAGGATGAAACCGGGTTGGCGTTTGTGGGACGGGCAGGGCAATTGCTCGATCGCATCCTGGCCTCTGTGGAATTGACCGAGAACGATGTGTTCATTGGCAATATCGTCAAATGCCGCCCACCGGGGAATCGCGTCCCCACCGAGGAGGAAATGAAAGCCTGCCGTCCCTACCTGCTAGAGCAAATTCGGATGGTCGATCCTAAAATTATTTTGCTGGTTGGTGCTTCAGCCGCAAAGGGATTGATTGGCGAAAAACGCGGTATCACCAGTATTCGCGGTCAATGGATGACCTGGGAAGATCGCCTCTGTATGCCCGTATTTCACCCGGCCTATCTGCTGCGAAATCCTTCCAAAGATAAAGGCAGTCCCAAATGGTGGATGTGGCAAGATATTCAGTCGGTGAAGGCAAAGTTGGAAGAGTTGGGATTGAAGTGAATCTGAAATAAACTAGCGCCGTGAAGCATTGTGTCTCAGTCTTGCTTGGGCTTGAGTATTCCACAATCTAATCCTTAGC
>JALOOP010000103.1 GCA_025454315.1 Oculatellaceae cyanobacterium Prado106 | reverse complement strand
TCTTGACCGCAGAGAAAGAAGGGCAAAAAATTGCGGTAGAAATCAAGAGCTTTTTGAGCCGATCGCCTGTCAAGGATTTAGAAGTTGCTCTGGGTCAGTATGTTTTGTATAAAGGAATCATGACCTTTCGGGAGGAGAATCGTCAGCTTTATTTGGCGATTCGTGATGATGTTTACCTTGACATATTTTCTGAACCAATCGGTAGAATTTTTTACAGAGGAGGTTGTCCGATGGATAACTTAATGGATAATTTAACTGAGTATGGTCAAATTATTGAATCGACTTTGCGGCATTATGCCAGCATTCCTTATAGTCACGGTGATGTGACTCATCAGGTGATTGTTGATGCCAATCGCCAAAATTTTTTGTTAATGACGATTGGCTGGGAGGGACACCGCCGAGTACATGCGGTGATTGTTCACATCCAAATTGTGGGTGACAAAATCTGGATTCAAAGAGATGGCATTGAAGATAGTGTGACAGCAGATTTGGAGGAAGCAGGAATTCCAAAAGATAAGATCGTTTTGGCCTTTTATCCTGATCATGTGCGTCCTCATACGGGATATGCGATCGCCTAATTCATCTACACATCAATAACCACTTTAGGAGGTGAAAATCTTGAAAAATCTAGAAGATGAGATTCGCAGCATATTGGAGGAGGTGTTGTAATGATTACAACCATAGATATTCCACAAGGGTGGCAGAAAATCCGTCTGAAACGGATTGCTAGTCTAAATCCTCCAAAAAGTGAAGTCACAAACTTCCCTGATGACACGGCAGTGACATTTTTACCAATGGAGGCTGTTAGCGAGTCTTGGGTTGTTGACTACTCTCGCACACGTCCACTAGCGGAAGTTTGTAATGGATATACGTACTTCCGAGATGGTGATATTTTAATTGCCAAAATTACTCCATGTTTTGAAAACGGAAAAGGAGCTTTAGTGAATGGTTGCCTGAATGGTTTTGGTTTTGGCACTACAGAATTTCATGTTATCCGATCGCCAAACTCGGAGACGGCAAGATTTTTAAGCTATGTAGTTCGCTCCTATCGCTTCAAGGTTGAAGGAGCAGGAATGATGACGGGTACAGCAGGACAAAAACGGTTGTCTGATGATTATGTTAAGGATTTCGAGGTTTTTCTGCCATCGTTACTAGAGCGTGAAAAAATTGCCCACTTCCTCGATCGCAAAACCGCCGCCATCGACACCCTGATCGCCAAAAAACAACACCTCATCCAACTCCTCGAAGAAAAACGCACCGCCCTGATCAACGAAGCCGTCACCAAAGGGATGAACCCTAACGTCCCTATGAAAGACTCTGGTATCCCCTGGATTGGCGAAATTCCTGAGCATTGGAGTGTAAGTAAACCTAAATTTCTGACTAAAAGAATTGTTGATGGTACGCATCATACACCAAGCTATGTTGAAAGAGGTATTCCATTCCTAACAGTAAAAAACTTAACTGCTGGAGAAGGAATTTCATTTGAAGATGTTAAATATGTTACTGCTGAAGCACATTCTGAACTTTCTAAGCGTGCTAAACCTGAAATTGGTGATCTTCTAGTTACTAAAGATGGAACTCTTGGTGTAACTCGAGTTATTGAAGATGAACGTGCTTTTAGTATTTTTGTCTCACTTGCTCTTATTAAGCCTTTTCATTCTGAAATTAATTCTTACTTCTTCAAATATGTTTTAGAATCAAAAACCGTTTTTGATCAATTTCAAGCCAGAAAATTAGGTTCTGCTTTACAGCATATTCACTTGGTGGAATTATCAAATATCTTCATTCCTCTTCCACCGATTAAAGAGCAAGGAGAAATGGCTGCGGAAATAAAAGCAAAAATTGACCATTGTCAAAAGATTGAGGAGAGAGTTTTTAGTCAAATTGAAAAGCTCCAAGAATATCGGCGATCGCTCATCACCGCAGCCGTCACAGGTAAACTCGATATCAGTGAGGTAGAACCGGATGTCTAGAAAAGATACCTTCCACGATATTATGCGCCGTGCCCTCGAAAAGGATGGTTGGACAATTACCCACGATCCGCTTTATGTCGAGTTGCCCGACGTTGAAGCGCAAATTGATTTGGGCGCAGAGCGTCTCATTGCGGCTGAACGCCATAACCAAACCATTGCCGTTGAAGTTAAGAGCTTTATTCGGGGTTCTAATTTTTCAGAATTTCATATGGCGGTGGGACAGTTCATGAATTATCGCTTTGCCTTAAGAAAGGTGGAGTCTGCCCGTGTTCTTTATTTGGCAGTTCCCACAGACACCTATGAAACCTTCTTCCAAAAAGAAACAATTCAGCAGATGTGCCAAGAATATAATCTTAAATTAGTTATCTACGAAACCACATCGGAGGAAATCACCCAATGGATAAACTAGCTCATTATCGCCAAATCATTCAAACCTTGTTAGGCGAGTATGCAGGATACAAGTCTTTAAACCCCAACATTGAGCGGGAATTTGTTTGTGATACTATGAGCGATCGCTATTTAGTTGTTAGTTTTGGCTGGGAAGGATCACACCAGATTTACAGTTGCAGCGTTCACATGGAAATTAAGAACGAAAAAATCTGGATTCAGCGCAACCTGACCGATATTGACTTTGCTGAAGAACTAGTGGATCTGGGAGTTCCGAAAACCGATATCGTATTAGGCTTCCACTCCCCTTTCAAACGTCAATTCACCGAATACGCCGTTAGTTAGCAATTTCAAGACTATGACCCTATGTGCCGCCTGGATACGCCAGATCGATAGTGTTGAAGAGCTGGTCTTTGCGACCGATAGCTCTTTGACCGGAGGCGAAAAATGGAATCAGGGTGTCAAATTATTTGAGTTGCCCCGCCCCGATTGCTTAATCTGCTTTGCCGGAGATACAGGACGGGCGTACCCGTTGATTCGTTAGAAAACTGAAGTGAGCAACCCCCAGGATCTCTGATGCCTAGCCAAACGACTGAAAAAGCTTTTGAAGATGCCATTGTTAGCCATCTCAGCAATGGTGCTGGCTACCAGTTGGGCGATCCGGCCAACTTTAGCCGCGAGTTGGCACTCGATAAAACCGTCTTGTTTCAGTTTATCCAAACCTCCCAAGCCCAGGCATGGCAAAAGCTCTCCGAAATTCACGGGCTAACCGTCGAGTCAAAATTTATCCAGCGGCTCTACCAAGAACTAGAATTTCGCGGAATGCTCGATGTCCTCCGCTATGGCATCACCGACTACGGCGTGCGCTTCAAACTCGCCTACTTCAAACCCGCCAGCGGCCTCAACCCCGAAACCCTCGCCCTCTACCACCAAAATATTCTCACCGTCACCCGCCAAGTCCACTACAGCACCCGCAACCAAAATTCCATCGACCTGCTCCTCAGCATCAACGGCCTCCCCGTCGCCACCGTCGAACTGAAAAACCACTTCACCGGACAGGATGTCGAACATGCCAAGCAGCAATATGGCAGCGATCGCGACAACCACGAACTCCTGTTCCAATTCAAACGCCGCGCCCTCGTCCACTTTGCCGTCGATCCCGATGAAGCCTGGATGACCACCCGCATCGACGGCCAAAACACCCGCTTCCTCCCCTTCAACCAAGGCTACAACAAAGGCGCAGGCAACCCCCCCAACCCCAACGGCTACAAAACCGCCTACCTCTGGGAAACCATCTGGGCTAAAGATAGCTGGCTCGACATCGTAGGCCGCTTCTCCCACCTAGAACAAGAAGCTGTCACCGTCAACGGCAAGACCGTCAAAAAAGAGAGTCTCATTTTCCCGCGATTCCACCAGCTAGACGTAGTCCGCAAACTCACCAACGATGCCAAAACCAACGGCGCAGGACACAACTACCTGATCCAGCATTCCGCAGGCAGTGGCAAAAGCAACTCGATCGCCTGGCTCGCCTACCAGCTTGCCAACCTCTATAACGCCCAAGATGCGCGAGTGTTTGATTCTGTGATTGTCATTACCGATCGCCGCGTCCTCGACCAACAACTCCAGGAGACGATTTATCAGTTTGACCATGTGGCCGGAGTCGTGCAAAAAGTCGATCGCAACGCCACACAGTTAGCCGAAGCCCTATCTTCCGGCACCAATATCATCATCACCACCCTCCAAAAATTCCCTTTCGTCCTCGACAAAATCGGCGAACTGCCCCAGCGAAACTATGCCCTCATCGTCGATGAAGCCCACAGTTCCCAAGGCGGCGAAGCGTCCAAGAAAATGAAAGAAGCGCTCACCGTCATTGACGTCAGCCGCTCCAAAGAACCCAGCGGCACCTACGACATCGGCACCCCCGAAGAGGACGACGAAGACTGGGTGCGTCAATCCATGCTCTCCCGTGGCAAGCAGCCCAACCTCAGCTTCTTTGCCTTCACCGCCACCCCCAAACCCAAAACCCTAGAAGTCTTCGGGCAACCCAACCCAGAGGGTAAGCCTGAGCCATTTCACCTCTATTCCATGCGGCAAGCCATCGAAGAAGGCTTCATCATGAACGTGCTGCAAAATTACACCACCTATAAAACCTACTTTCGACTGACCAAAGAGATCACCGACGATCCCAAAATTCATAAGAAAAAAGCCAGCAAAGCGATCGCCCGCTTTCTCTCCCTGCATCCCCACAACCTCTCCCAAAAAACCGAAGTCATCATCGAGCATTTTCGTCAATGTGTCATGCACAAAATTGGCGGCAAAGCCAAAGCCATGCTCGTCACAGCCTCCCGCCCCCATGTCATCCGCTACAAAGAAGAATTCGACGACTATCTGAAAAAGCAGGGCTATGACGATATCAAGGCGATCGTCGCGTTTACAGCCTTCACCGATCGCGAAACCAATATTTCCTACACCGAAGCCGACATTAACGGCTTTGGCGAACGAGAATTACCTGAGAAATTTGAGAGCGTTGAATATCAAGTCTTGATTGTGGCAGATAAGTACCAAACTGGCTTCGATCAACCCTTGCTGCACACTATGTATGTAGACAAAAAGCTATCGGGTGTTAAAGCAGTACAGACCCTCTCTCGCTTAAATCGCATCTGCCCCGGCAAGGAAGAAACATTCATTCTAGACTTCGCCAATGAAGAACAAGAAATCATTGACGCATTTCAGCCCTATTACGAGCAAACCGTCCTTGCCGCTACAACCAACCCCAATCGCCTCTACGATCTAAAGAACCGCATAGACGGTTTTCAAGTCATCTGGGTCAGCGAGATCGAGTCCTTTGCTAAAGTATTCTTTAAACCGACTGAGAGAACGACCAAACAAGATCATGCGCGGTTACATGCATGGGTTGATCCAGCCTGCGATCGCTTCCAAGGACTCGATGAAGATCAGCAAGATGAATTCAAAAACGCATTAGGTTCGTTTATTCGACTCTACGCATTTCTGGCACAAATCATGCCATTTGCCGATGAAACCCTAGAAAAATTCTATGCCTTTGCTCGTCTGCTGCAAACAAAACTACCCAAGCAACTCCAAAGCGAAATCTTCAAGCTAACCGATGAAGTAGGCTTGGAATACTATCGATTGCAAAAAGTTCGAGAAGGTCAAATTATTCTACAAAAAGATTCAGAATCAGCCTTACAGCCCAGCACTGAATCCGGAATGCCCAAAGACAAAGAAAATCAGGCAAAGCTCTCAGAGATCATCGATATTCTCAATAAACGATTTAATACTGATTTTACTGACGCTGACAAATACTTCTTCAGCCAGATCGAAGAGGAGTTAATTCAGAATGAATCTCTGTCGCAGCAAGCCAAAAGCAATTCCATTCAAAACTTCAAATATGGCTTTGATGATGTCTTCCTCACAACGCTGATTGAGCGCATGGAAAACAATCAGGATATTTTTACAAAAATCATTGATGATCCAGAGTTTGGTGATGCCGTTAAGGAATGGATGCTCAAGAAAGTCTATGATCGCCTAACTGAGACTCCCCAAGCTTTGAGTTGAGTGCGATCGCTCCTCGAACATCCACCTAAAAGGATTATCCAAGCAAGTTCTAAGAACTCACCATACGGTTAATCTCTGTAACCCATTGACGGCGATCGCCATGTTCCAAATTCAGAATGTCCTCTAGCGACCAGTGAAAATATAGGGCAATACAGGCTACCTCCTCCCGCAGTTGGTCAGAGGGGTAGCCCATCATTCCCCCGAGAGGGCAAACTCCACGGCGAACTGTTGACGACAGGTAGGACACTGCACCGGAACATGAGCCTGCCCCGATTGATTAATCCGGTTATAAAACTCTTGCAGATAGGCCAAATCCAGCGAGAACAGGTTTTCCAATAACTCTGGCGTTAGCTCTTTTAAGGTGCCTAACGTTGTGATCACCTGCGAAAGCATCACTAAAGTGCCGTAGGTTTCATTATCCTGAGCCTGGTAGTTCTTCTGAACCAGCATTTCATCCTTAGCCGTCGCCAGCCGCATCCTGCCCGCCTGATGGATAGCCCCATCTGGATCAACCAGACCGCGAGGCAGCTTAAACTCAAATTCAGTCGCCGATATACTGCTCATTTCACTGTCAATCGTAGATTAAGAACCGTTCCCAGAGAACACCAAGCATCAGAATTCATCACAATTCATCCACACCCCACTCCCCACTCCCTACTCCCCACTCCCTACTCCCTACTCCCCACTCCCCACTCCCCACTCCCTCCCAAAATTCTACTCATCCTCACTCAGATCATTAATATTGCGATAAAACTTTTGTAAATAGCTCAGATCACAAGCAAAGAACCCTTCTACGATCGCCGGAGACACATCCTCCAACGCGCCTAAATGGGTAATCACCCGAGACAAAATCACAACGGTAGCGTAGGCCGGATTCGTCTTCACCCGAGGATCGCGCATCGGTACGATCTCGTCGATCGCCCGAGACAACCGCATCATCCCTTTGCGATGCACATTGCCCTCTCCATCCAAATACCCCTTCGGCAACTCAAACTCAAATTCCGTCTCCATCATTCATCCCCCTCATTCACCAGATCTTAGATTTCAGATTCTAGATTTTGAATTTTAGCGTTCTTCTTAGCAAGAAATTGGCATCTCCGAATCAACAATTCTTCTGTGGCAAAAGACAGATCATCACTCTTATAAAAGTCTAGGCTGCTTTAGCAGAGCGTAACGCATCCTACGCTTCTCCCTATCTCCCCATCCCTCTCATCGCGGTACCGCATTCTGCCCCGCCATCACCGCAGAATCCACCATATAGTTCGCCATACTCCGAGCTGGATCAAAGGGTACTCGGGTGAAAGAGTCGATCGCCAATTCCACTTCCTCAACCGCAAACTCATTGTTGTTGGCCCGCATATCCGAGATCTTGTAGCCTACAGGCCAAGCGCCCAGGAAGCGGAAGCGGGCTTGCTCAAAGGCGCTTTGGTCATACACCACCAGGTCACCATCGCGGCGCTGGGTTGACCAGTTGCCCGTTTCAACCGCCTGCAACCAATTCCACATGGAGGGAGACAGGGTAATGCCTCGCTTCAAAGTAATATTGCTATCGCTCGTGTTTCCAGGGATTTTATAGCCCACAATGCGTCCGGCAGTCGCCGCTGGCGTTCCCCCCGTTCCTCCGGTTGTGCCCGTAGGCGATCCGGCTGCGCTACTTTTGCCCCAGCGCTGCGGTGTCACCTCGGTAAACTCAATCACCTTCTGAGTGTGCTGAAACCCAGAACACTCCATAAAATAACCATCAATTACATCAAAACTACCATCCAGCGACAGTTCCAAATAAAACCGCGAACTGGTCAAAACCTCAAACGCGCGACCGAGTATACCTGTGGCGATAGACATGGAGTAGGGAGTGGGGAGTAGGGAGTGGGGAGTAGGGAGTGGGGAGTAGGGAGTGGGGAGTAGGGAGTGGGGAGTGGATGGGTGACAGGGTGGATGGGTGGATGGGTAAGAGAGGGGGGACTTTTTATATCAAAAAAATTCTCTTTTGAAGAGTTCAAATCCTCATTTGAAGAATTTCTTGTGTTTAGGAGAAGGCATCTCTTGAAACACCCATCCACCCATCCACCCATCCACCCATCCACCCATCCACAGGCTCACTTCACTCGATGCAGATGATGATAAGCAAACTCAACCGTTTCCGTTGCCAGTCCGGTGGCTCCGGCTTCCATCTTGGCGGACTTGTAGCTGGAGGCCATGATGCCGGAGAGGTTCCAGCGGGCGGCTTCTTCGCCGCCCTGGTTGTAGAAGATCAGCGAACCCGTTAGAAGTTTGCCTTTGTTGCTGCTGCCGCCGCCAGCAATCACCTCGGAGTGGGAGTCGCTGTAGAGTTTTAAGAGGCGATCGTCTTCCACGGTAGAGACATATTCCACGGTGACTTTACCGTTTTCAATGCCTGTGACCGTTGCTTGGATGACGCTTTTTGCGCCCTTGGAAACGCCGTAGGACTTCGCGTCGCCTGCGGTCTGGAGCGTAATGCCCACCCCGCTGACGCTTTTGACGATTAGATCATCAAAGCCATCCAACTGAAAATAAAACTTGGAACAAGCAAGAATTTCCCCTGCTGCCATAATGTTGCTCCTCGAATCAGGTCATTATCCGGTCAATTATTTGACACGGTTGATTTGTTCACAAACAATTTCATAGGTTTCAAATGCCAGTTCATTGCTTTCAGAACCCGCATTGGAAACCTTGTAGGATTTGATCCAGGCGTTGGTCAAGTTCCACCGCAGCACTTCTTCGTCACCGCTGTCATAGGCCACGATCGAACCATTTTTGCGGTTCCCCGACCATTTGCCGTCGCCGCCCTCGCTCTTGGGCATGGTGCCTTTCATCCAGTTGTAAAAGTCCATGTCGCCCTCGACGAGATAGACTTCGATCGTCACGTTGGGGTTTTCTTCGTAGCCGCCGGAAGTGGTCTGCCAAAGAGTCATACCACCCTTCGTCGAAGCCAGCGGCTTCTGGTGCCCCGAGGTCTGCCCCGAAAAGCTCACCTCCGTCACGCTTTTCACCATCTTGTCCGTCAGTCCATCGAATTCTACATAGAATCGACTAGTAGGAATTGGCTTTAAGTCTGCCATAGGAATTGTTTCCTTCTAAATGTAGGGAGTAGGGAGTGGGGAGTGGGGAGTGGGGAAGTGGATGGGTGACAGGGTGGATGGGTGGATGGGTGAGAGAGGGTGGACTTTTCACATCCACAAGAAATTCTCCTTTAAAGAATTCAAATCCCCATTTAAAGAATTTCTTGTGTTTAGAAGAAGGCATTCCTTAAAACACCCATCCACCCATCCACCCATCCACCTATCCACCCTTCCCCCTTAAGCTATTGCCCCGGTGCCCACTGGCTGATCCGGAAGATGACAAATTCTGCCGGACGGACGGGGCAAACGCCGACTTCAACGTAGAGGCGACCCAGCATCATGGTTTCGTGGGTGTTGAGTTCGCCATCGCATTTGACGTAGAAGGCTTCTGCGGGAGAACCGCCGAAGAGTGCGCCTTCGCGCCATAGTCTTTCCAGGAAGTTGCTGACGGTGCGGTTGACGCGAGCCCAGAGGTCTTGATCGTTGGGTTCAAAGACCACCCATTGGGTACCCATTTCGATCGACTTCTCGATGTAGCTGATCAACCGGCGAACGCTGATGTAGCGCCATTGTACGTTGTCGGGTTCGACCAGGGTTCTGGCACCCCAGACCTTGAGTCCCCGGTTGTAGCTGGCGAAGTTGCGGATACAGTTGATGCCCAGGGGGTTCAACAGTTCTTGTTCGCGCATGTTGGTTTCATAGGCCAGACCAATCACGCCTCTGGGCGTATCATTGGCGGGCGCTTTGAAGATGCCACGGGTTTGATCGGTGCGGCACCAGAGTCCCATCATGTGACCCGAGGGCGGCACCATGATTGGGCGGCCACCGTTGCGGGGATTGGGGACTTTGATCCAGGGATAGTAGAGTGCGCCATACATGGAGCGGCGGTTGAACAGGCTGAGCCATGCGGCCACATCCTGGGGTTTTTGCAGCTCGGGGGCAACGGCGCGGTTTTCGTTTTTGCCCGGTTTGACGGGCGGTGGATCGAGGACGACCATGCGGAAGGCGGGGCCGGGGAAAGAGTTTTCGCAGTTGCTGACCAGCATTTCCATGACGCCATGGACTTGGTCGAGATCCATCAAGCCTTCTTCGTAGGCGCGCATCAGGTCAGGGCAAGCGACCATGGCCACTTCGTCCACTTCAAAGATGCCTTGAATCCCGGTTTTGTCGCTGCGTTGTCCCTGAACATCGCGAGCCAGATGCTCTAGACGGGCGATGTAGGGCGGGGGCGCGATTTCGTAGGAGCCGTTGGCAGGTCTGCGGGAGAGGGGTTGGCCGCTTTGGGAAATGTTGGCGATCGACACATACTCCGAGGTTTCCAGCGCCGTCAGCACATAGTCTGCAACCGCTGTTTCGCACTCCGGATTCATGGTGAGATTGTCGTAGCGCTCCAGGATTTGGTCGCCATTTCTGACGATCACGGTGAAGAACTCACCCGTATTCAGCGGGGGATCAGTGCCTTCGGGCGCATCTTCAGGGAGCGGCTTGGGTTCGCTTTCTAGAACACTCACCGTCAAGCGGCCAATGCTAGCAGGCAGTGCCAGGGTACCATCGGCGGCTTCTGGCAGCTTGAGATTGAGCATCAGCGAGGGTTTGCCGCCCGAGGTCAGCAAACGACTAGCGGTTTCTTCAGCCGGGGGCTGGGGAGAACCAGGCAGCTTTGTGCCAATACTTACCACCCAGCAGCGTCCGCCGCCGTTGGCGAACCAACCTTGAACCGCAAAGGGCAAGTACGCATTGAAGTCCGTGAAGCCGTCGGAACCGGGTTTCGCAAAGTATTCCTGGTATTGGCTCCAGTTGGTGATCATCATGGGTTTGAACAATTCGGCGTCGCCTCTGACATCTTCGGTGAAGCCAACAAACCCCGCAACGCTGAGGCTGACGCCATCAATGGGGCGACTACCCCGGTCTACTTCTTCGACGTAGACGCCCGGAGCAAAGTAGTCTAAAGCCATCTAGATTTCCTCCAATATGGATTTAAGAAGTGATGAATTCACAAGATGTGAATTCAAACCATGTGAATGCAAACTGTATGAATTCAAAACAGGTATGAATTCAAAACAGGTATGAATTCAAAACAGGCATGAATTCAAAACAGGTATGAATTCAAAACAGGTATGAATTCAAAACAGGTTTGAGTTCAAAACAGGTGTGAATTCAAGACAATAGAGATTCAAGAATGGACAACGCAGAACGCTAAGAGGGGTTCTTAAATCTGCGTTCTAAAAATAAAAATGCGGTCTGCCCGTGATGTTGTGAGCGGACAATCCTGCGGCATTCCAGGATGGCAAAAGTCAAGCTGTACAGTCCTCACGGTGGATGAACCGCCAGTCAGAAGGTTGGCCAGGGTCTGGGCAACGGCAGAAATCATAACGGGTAAATTGGCTTACGTTAGGTCTTAGCTTAGAGAGCTAGAAGGCTTGTGGTTATTAGACGATGGTCGAGATTCGGGAAGTAGGGAGTGGCGATCGCACCCCCTTTCCCCAATTCCTCCCCAGCCTGAAGCGCTTGAAAATCCAACTTGAATCAAAACCCACCACCCAAAGATCTCCCTATCCCCCCACCTCCCCATCTCCCATCTCCTGCCTCTCGATCGCCAAACTCAGGTTCAATCCTTTTTCCTCAACAAAGCAAACCCTTGATTTTCCGGGCGATTGAGGCTCCACAAACCCGGCATTTGTTTTAGACTTTAACCGTAAGAAAAGAAGTATTAAGAAATTCTACAGTCTTGCGATGCCTGAAACTCAAATAGGAAATCGGGGAATGATGGAAAGCGCTTGGCTAGATTAGGTTACAGCATGATGTCGTCGCCCCCCTTGACCCGTTCTGCTCAACAACATCCGGAAGGAATTGCTCGGCTCTGTCAACTCCAGGTTGAACAGTTAGCCCTGCAAGTCCCGGCCTTCAAGATTTGGCTCGTCTATTGGAACCAGACTGGAGAACGGCAAATCTTCTTCCACTGTGAACAGAATTTAGAACATAAAATTCAACGTTCAGAAGAAAATAATTTTTACGAAACTGGGCAATTTCCAGATGAATGCTTTAGTGAACTACCGGGTGAACAAGAGTTTTTCTCCTTTGTTGAATCTGAATACCTGGCTTTGAACTCAACGACTTATCACTCGAATGAACCTGATGATTCAACATCATCTGCCCCAGAATCGATCGAAATTCCCAGCCCAGTAGCCGGGACGATCGCCCATCTCTACCCCTTCAAACAACGCAATTCACGCACCAGCTATCTCCTCTTGCTGGCAAAAGCACCTTTAACAGCGCATCAAATGCAGCTTGCAGCGCATCAGATGCAGCTTCTAGAACATTACATTCAAATTCACCAAGAGCATCTGCGCCAACAGGCCGAGATTCAACTTTTAGAGCATCTCCTGCAACGGGCAGAACACCAGCTTCGCAGCCCCCTCGCACTGATTAGCCTGCACACCGAAAACCTGTATCATGCGCTCCCCACAGAGCCGCACAAAGATCAGATCGCCTTAATTCGAGAAACCGTCTCCAAGCTGACCGACAGCCTCTCCAGCCTGATTAGCTGCGGTCAAAAAATGCGCCTGCAAACGGCTCCCCATAATCTCATTGACATCATCCGGGATGTGCAAAGCGATTTGGCTCCCTGGATCAAAGAAAAAAATCTGCGAATGATCTGGGGCGATACTCCGGTGCATCTTGTGGTCGATCGCTGGCAAATTCAGCAAGTGTTCCACAACCTGCTCCACAATGCCATCTCCTTTAGTCCCCCAGAATCCACCATAAGCTGTCAATGGCAAGTCTTTAACCAAGAAATTTTGATTGCGATCGCCGATCAAGGCTGCGGTCTAACGGAAACCGACCTCCAGCAACTCTTCACCCCCTTCTATTCCCGTCGTCCTGGGGGTACGGGGTTAGGACTGGCGATCGCCCAAAAAATCATCCTCGACCACCACGGCCACCTCTGGGCAGAAAACCTAGCCCAAGGCGGAGCGCAGTTTTCGATTAGCCTGCCGCTGGGTGGGTCGGGGTAGCGTTCTGGGGCGAAAGGGGAAAGGGGAAAGGGGAAGCCATAGAGGTATTCCTGGAATAGCTTCGAGGAAGAGAACGTCTTCGGCCTGTTCACCGACTCCTGTTCAACAACCCATCTTCAACGACCCATTTTCAAAGAACCATTCCAAGACATCCCTTCCCCCCCTTTCCCCTTTCCCCCTTCCCCCCCTCCCTCCCTGTTCTATCCCTGCTCTGGAGATTCCAACATGACTGCAACGATTATCTCGGCTAAGACTGCGGCTTCCCCGGTCGCTCCTGTTCCTGCTCCAGTTGCTCATAAGATTGCGACTCCGCTTTCGGTCAGTCAACCTCAGACGGTTCCCAATACGAACCCGCCTGTCTCCGTTTTACTGGTGGATGATCAGCAAGGATTTCGGCAGGGATTGCGAACCTTGCTCGACTTTTTTACCGCCAATGGAACCCATCGGTTTACGGTGGTAGGAGAGGCGACCTCGGTGGATCAGGCTGTCAATTTGGTCAAGGCTCAGCATCCGGCGCTGATTTTGCTGGACTTGGAACTTTCCCAGGGTACGGGCATTGAAGCGCTCAATGAATTGGCCGCTTTGAACTACGGGGGCAAGGTGTTGGTGTTGTCCGCCTATCAGCAAGATGAATGGGTGTTTCGAGCGATGCAGGCGGGTGCGCGCGGATATGTGTCGAAAGACCGTTTAGCGACCCAGCTTTGTGAGGCGATTCATACGGTGTTGCGCGGTGAAATTTTCCTGTCTTCTGAGATTGCCGCTGGGTTTTTTCGGGTGTTTCATTTTTATGCGGGGCGATCGCTGCAAGCTTGTCAAACCGTACATCTCACCGATCGAGAACAGGAAGTATTGCACTGGTTGGTTCAGGGTGCGTCGAATGAAGCGATCGCCCAACATCTCTTTATTACGATCGCCACCGTCAAAGCCCATCTCACGGCCATCTTTGAAAAACTCCAGGTGACTAGCCGGACTCAGGCCATTGTCAAGGCGCTGAAACTGGGAGTGGTTACAGCCTGATGAGTAATTATCTTGCGATCGCCACCGTCACCGCTTCATTGCAACGTCTGTTACAGGCTGCGGTACAGCGAGATGTAGAGGGTGCCCGCATCACCACCGTTCGCCCTGGCAATGTCAGCGGCAGCGGCACTCCGGAGTCGGGCGTGAATCTTTTCCTCTATCAGCTTAGCCGCAACGCCGCCCTCAACAACGCCGATGCCACCCCCTTCCGCTCTAAGGGCACCCCGATTCGGCGGCAGGCGGCACTGGATTTGTTCTACATGGTCAGCGCCTACGGCAATGAAACCGAACTCGAACCCCAAAGGCTCTTGGGCAGTGTCATTCGCACCTTGAATGACCAACCCTGCCTGACCGACAGCATGATTCGAGAAACCGCCAACGATTCCACCTTTCGCTATCTGGCAGACTCCAATTTGGCCGACCAAATCCAGCAGGCGTTGATCATTCCCATCAACATGAATCTGGAGGATTTATCCAAAACCTGGTCGGTCTTTTTCCAAACGCCCTATCTGCTGTCCATGGTTTATAAAGTCATGGTGGTCATGGTGGATGGTGATGAACCTGCCAAACGAGCGTTGCCTGTACGCGATCGCAATATGGCAGGCATGGTACCCTTTCCCAATCATCCGGTCGTGGAGCAGGTAATTTCCAATTCAGGTCGCTTTAACCCAATTCTGTCAGATAGTACCCTGATGATTCGCGGCAAACAGCTAAAAGGCTCCAGTACTCGCGTCCGCATTGCGGGTGTAGAGGTGAACCCGATCGAGGTCAAAGACCAGGAAATCCTGGTTTCCCTCACCGAGGTTCCCGCTGAATTTCTCAGAGCTGGAGTGCAAAATCTCCAGGTCATTCACCAAATTGCCACAGGCTTACCCCCCGCTGCCCAAACCCCCTACCGCAACCTAGAATCCAACGCCGCCCCCTTTGTGTTGCGGCCAACGGTAGTCGGAATTCAGGTCACTGACCAAACCGGAGGCGGAGATGAACCGCGATCGGCCACGTTAACAGTCCAGGTGAATCTGCCGATCGGAGTCAAGCAACGGGTCGTGATCGCCTTAAATGAATGGACGATTGATGAACCTAAGATCTATCTGTTTGAAGCATTACCCCGCACCCGAGACACGGATGAGATGATCATTCCAGTCACAGATATCAAAGCCGGAGAATACCTGCTGAGGTTCCAAGTAGACGGGGCTGAAAGCCAACTAGGCGTAGATGTCAACCCAGACAGTCCAACCTTCAATTGGTACAACAGTCCAAGAGCCGTCATTTAATTTCTAGGGTATATTTTGGAATCTAATCCATTTCAAATAAAGCACAGGATTGTAGTGGTAAGACAACCCTAAAGTGATGCATAAATCTCTAGAGAATTTGCACTATTTTAGACTTGTCATACCAGTAGGATGCGTTAGCGGAGCATAACGCATCATCGATCCGCTAAAACAACAGTCCAAGAGTCGTAATTTATTTTTGAGGGCTTAACACAATGGAAGAAAACATGGATCACAACATGGATGAAAACATGCATGAAGACATGCATGAAGATATGGGTGAAGGTATTGATGAAGGCATCGATGAAGAACTCTATCAACACCGCCTCGATTTAGAACTGGAAACTATCAGTCTCAACCAACTGCATGAATTGGGCAACCAAGCTGTCAGTCTGGGATTGGTCGCAGGACATGGGTACCGGGGCGGACAATATGAGTTGCTGCACAAAGATAAAGTCGTGCTGCTGCCCCCGCCCGAAGCGATCGCCTACCTGGACACCCTCATCAAAAACGCAGGCCAATAAATGGTTGGAACGATACAAACCTCGGCCAGCCCATGGCATCTGAACAATCAGCGATCGCTCGTTGGGGCGATCGCTCAAATGCGAACGGCACTAGAAACTGATCTGGCGGAAACGACTGAATCCTGGCATTCTTCCTATTTGACAGAGGCATCGCCCGTCACCTTAAATGCCCTTAGTCAAATCTTTCATCTCTCCCGCTTTGAGCAATGTTTGTTGCTGCTCTGTGCGGGAATGGAACTCGATGGCCAGTGGGGGACACTCTGTGCCGCAGCGCAGGGCGATCCGCAGCGACCGTTTCCGACTCTGAGTCTGGCGCTGAGTTTTCTGCCGGAACCCTGTTGGCAGGCTCTGGCTCCCCAGGCGGCACTGCGGCACTGGCGGCTGATTGAGATTGGGCATGGCAATGCGCTGACCACCAGTCCGCTGCGAATCGATGAGCAAATTTTGCACTATCTCACTGGAACCCCTTCCCAGGATAGTCGCTTGGCTGGATTCGTCGAGCCGATGTCCCTGGAGATGGACTTAGTGCCGTCCCATCAGCAGATCGTCAGCCAAATCACAGCGTACTGGATGCAGGCCGCAGCGGTGCAGCCAACCCCAGGACTGTTGCCCGTGATTCAACTCTGGGGCGAAGATTCATTGAGTAAGCAGGCGATCGCATCCCAAACCTGCCAAGAATTAGACCTGCAAATCATCAAGCTCTCTGCTGAGGTTTTGCCTACGGATATCAGTCAGATTATTCTGATTAAAGAGATCTGTGAACGGGAATATCTCTTAAATAACACGGCGATTTTACTAGACTGTGACTATTTAGAGAACACAGACGGAACTCGTGAACATGCGATCGCCCGATTCATTGAATCCATCCAGGTGCCGCTGATTGTCATGGGTCGCGATCGCCGTCCCCAACGACAACGCGCCCTCCTACCTATCCAAATCAACGCGCCCACCCTGGAAGAACAGCGCGTTCTGTGGCGCAAGGCATTGAATTCGCCCCATGAATTAACCAATGGAGAGTATCCCGAGACGATTCAAGGAGATGACAAAGATCATTCGTCAGCGCGTTCAACGAATCAGTTTATCGACGATCCTATTGATACGTTAGTGTCCTACTTCAACCTCAGTTCCTCCAGCATCCACGCCATTTCCCTGCAAGACCGAACGCCCCTCACCTCGGATACTGCGCTTTCCC
>JALOOP010000102.1 GCA_025454315.1 Oculatellaceae cyanobacterium Prado106 | reverse complement strand
CACATAGAGGCGGTTGTCGGTGGAGGTGACCCAGCTACAGAAACGCTCCCACAGATTGGCGCTTTCGCGCTGCTGTAAAGTCGTTGTCATGATGAGTGCTTGGTAATGAATTAAAAGTTTTATGACAGGTTTTAACCTATCTAAACATTGATATTAATGAAGAGATTTACTTTTGTAAAGAAGATCGGAGTATTCACTCATAAAAATCTCTGATGTTCTTAACATAGAGCCGATTTGAATTTGAGATTCTATAGGGAGCAGGTTCTAAGCTGGAAACCGCCAAACCGCATCAGGGTTTAGGCTTCGATTCACTTTGTTGTGGCGATCGCAATCCCTTAAGTGGAAAAATCCCTTGGGTTTTACCTGCCCCATGCTCAGACTCAGGAAACTCAAGCCTAGAAATCTCTCGAATGCTTCAATCCCTAAATGCTTGAAGCTCCAGAGAAGCTGCATGATGTGCATCTTCTCTGGAGCTTAATGGGTATGAAGTTACTGGGGCAAGGGAGTGCGATCGCCTACCTCAAATTTGAGATATAGCTCATCAGGTCATTGTCCCGATTCAGCCAACCTTGGAGAAAAACCTTTTGACTGGAATTCTCCCGAACCCGCTGATGGCGATAGTCAATTCTGGCCTGACAGTAGCGTTTCGCCGTTTGCAGCGTGTTTGCTTTTTCTAGGGCGGCTCTCGTTTTAGCGCCAAAAACGCCATCCACACCCAGATTCAGAACTTCCTGCAAAAACATGACAGAACCGCCCACCCCGAAATTCACAGCGGTATCAAAGTGGACGATCGCCAATGCCCTAATCATGCGATCGGCCTGCGAAGGCATCCAGAACAGATCACGGTAAATCTCATTGACTTCAGCATCGGTAATATTGCGAACGCTCTGTCTCGGACGACCTTTGCGCCAGAGATACTCATTGTAGGTGGCGGTCGTAATCCCCTTATTAGTCGCTCCACCCAAGTCATTCGGGTGATCGACAAAGCCACCTTCCCATTTCAGACTGAACTCAAGGGCTTCCTTAAGGACATCGCCTTTGTGGTTAGAGGGGCTAGGCTGCGGGGTGACCTCGGGTTTGCGGGAGCCGCCGTTGTTATTAGGACTGGGGTTGGGGCTGGGGCTAGGGCTGGGACGAACGTTTGCCCCGGAAGAACTGAGGATAAACCGAGCCGCTTTGGGAGACAGTTCATCCGCTTTGAAACCATATTGCTTGGCAAAGGTCTTATAGGCAGCTTCAGTGTCTCCGTCCCAGATGCCATCGACGGTTCCAGCGGAGAAACCCATGACATTTAAGGAGGACTGTAAAGAAGAAACTAAGTCGCGATTTTGACGAATCGTGGGAATGGAATAAACGGTTTTTTCTTGGGCGATCGCCTGCAGGTTAACGGTACTCATTGTGCCTCGTGTATTGTAGACAACACCTTACGCACTTAATTTTCCCGAGATGGCGATCGACTTATCGTGGGGGGAGTTGGGTGTGGGGAGTGGGGAGTGGGGAGTAGGGGGGAAAGGGAAGTCCTAGGGGCGCGGGGCAGCGATCCATGGGGGGGAAAAGAATTTTGCTGGGACATCTTCAGGGAGAGATTCACTGTCCTGTCTTCTGCCTTTCCCCTTCCACGAGAGACTTTACGGGGACATCTTTACGGGTGGATTCAGTGTCCTCCCTTTTCCCTTTCCCCTTTCCCCCTTCCCCCTCTACTAACCTCCTCCCTTTTCCCTTTCCCCCTTCCCCCTTCCCCCTTCCCCCTTCCCCTTCCACTAACGGACTGCCTTCAACTCAGAAGCCAAAATGTCATTCAAAATCGACGCGGGGCGTTCCTTGTGCTTCCAGGCGAAGGCGTGGCGGAAGGCAGCGTCTTGGCAGGCTTGGAGTTGTTTGAAGTTGATGATGTCGTGGGTCAGGAGGGATTCATACTCGAAGGGGAGGCGAACATTGTGTAGCCCTGCGTTGTCGGTGCAGATGGCGATATCGACTCCGGCTTCAAAGCAGCGATCGAACACCACTTTAAGCTGGCGAATGTCCTGTAGAGTGCCTGTTTTGAGATAGGTTGTGGGACAGACTTCTAGACACTGACCGCGCGCCGCCAGATCACTCAGGAGTTCCGGATGAAGCAGCGGAATTTGGATGCCGTGACCAATTCGCATTAGGAACGGCAGCAGTTCTGGGTAGCAGCCTGCGGTGGTTTCGTAGACATGCCCGGTGGTGTTGAGGTTGAGGGAGAGGGCATAGTCGTACAGTTCGATGAATTCGGGGAGGCGATCGCGGTAATGGCCATCGCCACCAGCCAGGTCTACGGCACAGACATATTGCCGCTTCTGGGCAGCGAGTTCGACAATGGCGCGGTTCACTTCGTAGGGCAACCGCGAGTGCATACAGAGAATCTGACTGGTGACGATCGGGTATTCCCCGGCCTGGCTGGCTTTGCCGACCACATCGACGATTTCGGCCATGCGATCGATGCGCTCGGTTTGGGTCAGATCATGGGGAGTCCGGAGGTAGGGCGTGTATCGCAGTTCCAGGTAGGCCAGATTCTCGAAGACGTAAGCGCCGCGCATCAGGCGGTAGATGAAGTAGGGGAGGGATTCGTCGGTTTGGACTTTTTCCACTAGGGTGTGGAGTTCCAGGTACTCGTCCAGGGTGTTGCGGGGACGGGTGAAAAATTCCTCGAAGTTGTCGTAGGTTTCAAAGGAATCGGCGAGATCGCTGCGTTTGCGTTCAAAATAGCGCCACAGGACACGGGGGACAACTGAACCACCGAGATGACGATGCAATTCTGCGTATAAGGCCACGGTTACCTCTGCTGTTTAATCAAGAATGGGCTGTTACTTAAGAATGGGCTGTTCTAATCAAGAATAGAAGTGATGACGGTGCCGAATCGCTTCTTTCTCCTTCAAAAGCAGTTCTGTTGCTGGGAGGAGAAAAGCAAACAATCGGCCTGGAACATAATGAATTCAGAATTTCAGTTGAGTTTTGGACTGTCCAGAGACGCTGAATATCAGAACCCTGAGAACAACGATAGAAACAGATCTGAAAACAAACTGGTGAATCGGTGAGAGCGAATCTGTGAGAAAGGATGCATTCTCAGGATGGAAACGGAGGCGTGAATCTGGGCGTGAATTCAAGTCATTTCAGTGAATTGAATTCGGTGAACAGGTGCAGAGAAATCTCCTTTAATGACTGGCATTCAAGGAATAGGTTGAAGCGAAGCAATCTGCATTACAGACTGGTAAACGCTTTTACAACTTAAGCTGCTACAACTTAGGCGTCTACAAGTTAAGCTTCTACAACTTAAATACAAGTCTTGCTAAAGCTTTACTGCTGCAATTTGCAGGTGGCAGCTTGCGAGGGTAGAACGCTTTAGCAAACGGTTGGGCGATCGCAAAAAAGGTCAAGTATCAATTTGATCCATTAACGAATAGCCGTTTGATTCTCAAAAGCGAAGTCAGAAATCGGTATGTAAGGGGCAATTTCTCAGGTCGCTTCGAGGCTTTGGGGGAAGCGCCTCACAAACCCAACCGGATATTGATAGGGAAAGGCCGATAGCTAGAGTTGTATTGCAGAACGCCTAAACTTCAATTCATCAAGTCAAAATTATCATCGGATTAATCTCAACTCTAAAGAACTGAATTCTGTTGTAGAGCAGCAACTCTCGGTCTTTCTAGAAGAGCACGTTCAATCAACTCAAGCGTCTGTTTGGTCTAAGGGTTTTGGTCAGGTTCGGTAGAAGGACTCATGCAAAGGCTTAATTTGCTCAATATAACCGAACTCGACGACTCTGATTCAGAAAAATTCGTAAGCACTGATACATGATTTTATGAAGATTTTATCAAGATTCAGCGAAATTGCCCACTCCACTTTTTCTTAATGAGTTCTTAAGAGGATTTTCAGTGATCCGATTAATCAATCGTGTTAGATAAAACACCTGATTAATGGAATCAACACTAAGAATTTGGATTGAATAAAACGCTTTGAGGGAGGTGCTATGAAGCAGCACCTCCCCAAAAAGGTTCACACGTTGTTCTGTTCCTTTTCCTATGCAAGTTGCCAGATTTTCACAGTTTTGTCTGAACTGCCGCTGACAAGCCGTTTTCCGTCGGGGCTGATGGCGATCGCATTCACTGCATCGGCATGTTCTATCCAGGTCTGGGTCACCTTATGGGTCGAGAGATCCCAGAGTTTAATCGTCGCATCGCCGCCGCCGCTGATCAGGGTTTTGCCGTTGGGTGTGATGGCGATCGCATGAACTTCCCGGCTATGGTCATTCAAAGAACCGATTAGCTCTCCAGTTTTGACATTCCAAAGCTTAATGGTTTTGTCCTTGCTGCCAGTGGCCAGGACTTGGTTTCCGGGCATAAAGGCCATAGTGTTGATACAGCCCAGGTGGCCGACCAGCGTTTGGATCAGTTCTCCGGTTTGCAGGTTCCAGAGTTTCACCTTGTTGTCCAAGCCGCCGCTGGCTAGCATTTTTCCGTCGGGGCTAGCGGCGATGGTTTTAATCATGCCTGCAACGCCGGAGAGGGTTTTGAGTAAGGCTCCGGTGCCCATATGCCAGAGGCGAATGGCCCGGTCTTCACCGCCGCTACAAAGAAACTTGCCGTCGGGGGTGATGGCAACGGCATTGACATCGCGGGAATGTCCGGTCAGGGTGCCTAGTAAGGCTCCAGTGTGGTAGCTCCAGAATTTGAGGGTGTAGTCATCGCTGCCGCTGACCAAGGTTCTGCCGTCGGGGCTAATGGCGATCGCATTCACGCCTCGGGTATGGCCGCGCAGGGTCAACAGTTCGTCTCCGGAAGGCAAATGCCAGATTTTCACGGTGTCGTCCAGGCTGCTGCTGGCGAAGGTTTGGCCGTTGGGGCTGACCGTGACTCCCGTGATCCAGGAGGAATGCTTCATCAGCGTGTGCAAACACTGAGAATTGGCCGAAGCCTGTCCTGAAGAATGTCCATGAGGTGTACGCGGCAAGGCCATTTCCAGGGGTTGGCGCTGGGCTGGCGGGGCGGCAGGGGCGGCTCCTCCAGGACTGGGGGAAGCGGGGATGGGAGGTGCTGAAGGTTTGACCGCTTGGACTGGCGGAACCTGGGGTTTCCCGGCGGGCGTTCCTGAAGGCGTTCCTAAGGGTGTCCCAACGGGCAGTGGGCTGGGAGGCCGTGAAACCTGGGGTTGGGGAATGGGAGGCCGGGAGGGGGTAGCGACTTGGGGAGGGACTGAGGGGTTCGGGGCGTTGGTGACCAAGGGCGGTTGAGCCGCAGCCGATGCGGGGAGGAAGGAATCGGCGTTTAGGTCGCGCATGACTTCATCCGAGGACTGATAGCGCTCATTCACCAGGTCTTTGAGCATCCCGTCCAGGATGTGGGACAGTTGGTCGCTGACCAAAACGCCCTTTTCTTTTTGCAAAAATTCTCGCCAAATCCATCGCCCGTTGAGCGGATCGTAGAGGTTATCGGGACGGGTTTGGGTCATCAGATGGAGGCAGGTTGCCCCCAGGCTGTAGAGGTCGCTAGCGGGGTAGGCTTTGCCGCCTCGAAATTGCTCTAGTGGGGAATAACCTTCGGTGCCAATGCGGGTTCCGGGCATGACATCGGCATCGGAGTCGAGTTGTTTAGCGACGCCAAAATCGATTAGGACAATGCGATCGTCCGATTGGCGACGCAGGATGTTGGCGGGGGTGATATCGCGGTGGATCACCTGGTGCTTGTGGATGAATCGTAGGATGGGTAGGACATCGGAGAGGACTTCGCGGATTTGTCGCTCGCTGAAGACTCCCTGTTGGCGCATCTGTTGCAGCAAGCTTTGGCCTTCGATAAACTGCTGCACGAGATAGAGGTAGCCGCCCTGCTCAAAGTAGGCTAGCAGGTTGGGAATCTGGGGATGTTCGCCGAGTTCGTCTAGACGGACTGCTTCCTGGTTGAAGAGTTGGATGGCTTTTTCTAGGGATTTTCCTTGGACTTGGGGGGCGAATTGTTTGATGACGCAGCGGGCTTTGAGCCGATCTTCATCGACAGCCAGGTAGGTTCTACCAAATCCGCCTTGGCCAAGAGGCTGCACTGCTCGATACCGCCCCCGCAGCAGTTTCAGCGACGAACCACAGTTTTGACAGGTGGTGGCTTCGTCGGAGTTTAAGGGGTTTTGGCACTGGGGGTTAAGGCAGCAAGTCATGATGGGTAGCGCACTCAGGCGTTTGCATTTTCAGTGTTCCCGCTGAATGAGACAAACCCAACTTAAAGGTTTGGTAACTTTTGAATGGGTTTCAATCAAGTTTTTGGGGGGTGGCGATCGGTTGTTGGGGGATCAGTTGCTGATTTGCCGGAACTTTAAACTGGAAGCGCAGAGACGCGGAGGCGCAGAGGGATTTGGGGGTTCTTTTTGATGTTGCGGAGAAATATTTATTTGTGAGGGGTTTGGTCTAGGGGGGGAAATTGATCAAAAACGGAGAGGCAGGCTATTGATGATGTAGCCTGCCTCTCTATTTTGTTTGGGTCTAGGTATTTTACTGGGATGAGGATTTGGAAGGGGTTTCAGGGGATTTGGGTTGGGTTAGTGCTTGATGGAAGCCCAGGACGACCAGGATATTGGCCAAGGTGAGGAAGGCTTCGGCTCCGCCGTGGAGCCAGTCTACATCGGCGAGGGCTTTGCCGTAGGCTGATTTGGCATAGAGTCCAGCGGGGATGGTGATTCCGACAAAGACGAGGGTCATGCAGAAGCCGATGAAGGCGAGTCGGGGAGTCTGTTTGCTGCGGCTGAGAAACCAGAGGAAGCCGAGGTAGGGGAAGAGGGAGAGCGCGAACAGGGGTTCTGGAGCCATGGTGTTTTGTATGGTGGTCACCCTTAGATTATCAGTTAGATTTATCAGCTAGACGATTGGCCTAGACGATTAAACTATCGGTTATCGGCTTCTGCTTCGAGGAAGTTTTGTAGGTTTTCTGGCAGGTTGGAGAGGAGGTTGTAGCCAGTGATTTCTTCGACTTCATCGACTGAGGTTCTGAATTCTCGCCAGTTTCGGTCTTTGATGCCCTGTTTGTTGGGCATGATGACGGCGATGACGCGGGTTTGGTCGGTGATGCCGTCTAGTCCTGAGCCAGGTTGATCTAGTACGACGATGACTTTCCATGTGTAGGCGGGGACTGAGATTTTTTGGGCGATCGCCACTTTCTTCCCTCTCTCCCCCGAGCCGCCTTCTCCCGCTGGCCCCGCAATAATATAAAGCTCTTTTCCTCTAGACACTAAGTCTCGGCAATAGCTTTCCAGGCTTTCCCAAGGGCCACGATTGTTGTCGGGCGTTTGGGGCAGGATGTTGGTCATGAGAAAGACGGCTTTGCTGTCGGCTTCGGTTCGGTTGCGATCGGCAGCAGGCACCACATGCCCCCGGTCAAAGCCGCTGTTGGTGTAGTCATTGGGCATGGCCTTGGGCCAATCGGGGGGCAAGGAACTGTCGGGTTCAAAGGGGAGTCGGGGGCGATCGCCCAACCAATCGCGGTTTAACTGCCAGCTTGCCCAGTTGGGGATGGCTTTGGACTGGTTGTAGGACAGGACATACTGGGGGCGGTTAATCAGATAGTCGTTGGCATTGAAACTGGTGGCCTCGGTGGGCATACCCATCAGCAAATTGGGGTTGGTCTGGCTTTCGCTGACGGCTCGATCGACCAGCAAGCTGGAGCAAGCTGGCAGTGCGATTGCGATCGCCACACCCACCAGAAAAGGAATGAGCCGCCAGGAACGCGCACCTCGCAGCGATCGCCAGACTTGTCGTTGTGATACTTGCTGCCAAAGCATCTGAACCAGCCGCAAAAACTGAGACATAGAGACTCGTGGTGAAGGTGAAGGACGCGATCGCTGTGAAGTTTACCCAGAGACGGACAGATGTTACAGAGAAATGCAATGAATCTGCCATAAAACAGCTTTGAAGCAATTCCCAGAAGGATCTTAAAGAAATAAATCTTGGGTGAGCGAACAGATTCTAGTCAGTTTTTAGTTAAAGACTAATTTAGTCAAAGTCAAAAATTAAGGTGAAACGATTGGGTAGCCCAGAAGTTGCATATCTTGCGCCAGCCTTCTGCCCTATGGAGCAACTTGAAATGATTTGATTCTAAAACGAATAAGAACAAATGATCCACTTGTATGAATATTTTGGATAAAAAATAGGGGAAGGATGCGATCGCCCCCTCCCCTGTCTTAAATTTGAATCAATCAAACGGTGCTGAACTCTACTCGTTCATGGAGCGGTAGGTTGCCACTGCCGAGGGAGAGGCACGGTTGAGGTAGCGAAAAATCCAGTATTTGAAGATGGTGTCGAGAATGACCGGGAAAGTGGCGATAAACAGGAAGATGAAACTGCGATCGGGCGGTAACCCAAAGTGCTGGGCAACCCCTTCCAAAATCACCTCCCAACCATGGGGCGAGTGAAACCCGACAAACATATCGGTAAACAGAATAATGAAGAAAGCCTTCGCACTATCGCTCAAGCCATATACCAGTTGATCAATAAAGCTTTTAACGATTTCAATTTCTCGCCTGCTCGTCAGCAAAACCCCAATAAAAGCCGTGACGGCTAACATATCGGAGAACACATTTTTGACCGCATCCGATCCCAATTCTCGATATTCTGCTTCCAGTGCTAGCGCCCTTTCTCTGACTCGATTTTGGATTTCTGCATCGGATTTGGGTTCGGCATGACCAATTAAAACTTCAAACCGCATCCGTTCTTCAAAGAGCCGCAGTTCGTTCAAAGCTCTTTCTTCCATTTCAGCATTAAAGACAATACTGACTTCTTGGCTTTGGTTGCGGTAGTGATCCACAATCGGACCGACCATGAAATTTTTGGCCACTTGTTGAGTGAGCAGCGGCACAATGATCAAGATGAGAATAAACCTTAAAGCCGTCAGGGTTCGAGTTTTGGATTTGCGAAAGTTTCGCACCATTTCCTGTTCGGCTTCGGGGTCTAATTCCTGCTTGATTCTATCCACTGTGTCGAGAATGGATCGGGGAAGAACACCACTTTTGCTGGCGAGTGATTTTTTGGTTGATTTAGATTTTTCGTCCGCTTCTTGGGCGGCTAAGCCATTGGTTTCATTCGTGCGTTGAAGTTCTATCGCATCTGAATTGGAACCATTTCTTTCTGACAGTAAGATGAGTGAAGATTGAGCCGTTTCGCGCGGTTGGTAGCGCTCTAACATTTCATCGACGAAGCGTAGCTTTCGGAGAATGAGCGCGGGCTGATCATCGACGCTGATGCTGCTAATATTGGACTGATTTTCATCGACTGAAATTTCAGTGATGCGTTGATTAGAAAGCCGCACAACAGAACTACTGAGTTTGAATTCAGCAAGTCGAATTTTAATAATATCTAGATATTTTTTGAGTTCTCCTTGAAAGTAGCTTTGGGCACTGCTGCCGTAGTTGCCATAATCGGGAGAAATTTTGTTGCCGCCAAAGTGATCGTTTTCGATTTCCTGAATTTTTCGAGCCGCTTCATAGGCTTCATCGAGCGATCGCCCAGGTGTTCTTAAAAGCCATTGGTTAGCATTTCTAAAAGAATTTCGGATTGAATCCCAAAAAGAGGTTTGCATGTCTACTATCGGGGGCGTGAGGCGAAAAGAATTGGAGCGATGAAAGAAAAGTGGAGCAGGGAAAGTGGTGCTGAGACAGTCGTCTTTGAAACCGTTTCAAGCTTAAACGAAGGGTTGGGGCTAGGGGCGATCGTGATTCTTCTTGAATCGTTTGATTTGAATCGTTTGATATGAGAAATAGAGAGAAATCCACGAAGTCGATCAATCGTAAATGGTGAATAAAACGATGGAGCAAGGGATGAATCAAACCCCGCCATGGAGTCGAGTTCTACAGATGCATTTCTACAGAATTTCTTAATAAAACCTGAGAGGATTTCACTTAATCAAAAGATAAAGATGTTGCGAATCAGATGGAAAATTATAATGAGGATTAGACAGGTAAATTTGCTTGAAGTGAATTCCTGTAGCATGATAGCAAATTCATTTTGGAAACCCCTGTGTCGTCAGATTCTATTTGGATTTTGGGGCCGACCCGCAGCGGCAAGACCCATCGGCTCATTGAACAGTTTGTGGCTTGGGCGGAAGCGGCTAAGGGGTATTCCCAGCAGGCTTTCCAGGCCACTCTTGATCCCCTATTTCTGATCTTTGCGGCAACGGGCGATAACCGCCTCACGCTGGTCGATCGCATCACTACGGAAACCACTGGGCAGTATCGCTTTGAAAGTACAACGCCACTGGGCTTCTTCCAGGATGAAGTAATTCTGTTTTTTCCGCTGCTGGTACAGGAGCTAGGGCTAAAGACCCAGTTCCCGCTGCGACTGCGGCCTGAGACGGAGCAGGAGATGGCAACTCAACTTTGGCGATCGCACCTCGACGAAGGCCATTTAGAGCAAGCAGGGGTCAGCGAATATTATCTAGTGCGTCGTGCCCTCGACCTGTTGCAGATTGCGGCGACGAGCGGCACGCCCCCCGAGGATTTGGCCGCCATTCTCCAGCAGGGCTTCACCGAACAGGAAGGTTCGCTGGAACTCTGGGAGACGATGGCGGTGGCGCTGCGACAGTGGCGTTCCTGGTGCCTGGAGCGGGGTTTGCTGACCTATGGCATTGTGACGGAGCTTTACTGGCGTTATCTGTTGCCCCATCCGACCTATCAGAGTCATTTGCGGCAGCGTTTTCAGGGGGTGCTGGCGGATGATGTGGATGAGTATCCGGCGATCGCCCGTCCCCTCTTTGAGTTTTTCCTAGACCAGGACATTCCGGTTGCCTTCACCTACAATCCCAATGGCGGTATCCGCTTGGGCTTGGGGGCTGACCCCTACGCGATGGCGGAACTGGGCGATCGCTGCCACCAGATCGAACGGCTCTCCCCTGATCCCAGCGCCAGCCTGGGCAACACCTGGGGCATGACCCTGCTGGAGTGGCTGCGTGATCCCATGCGATTGCCTGCCCTGCCGCCCTCGTTTCAATCCATCCAGACCCAATCGAGAGCCGAACTGCTGCGAAACATTGCGGAGGTGATTGTGGACGGGGTGCATACCGGAGAGGTGCAGCCCCAGGAGGTGGCCGTGATTGCGCCGGGATTGGATGCGATCGCCCAGTACACCCTCCGAGAAATCTTGACCAGTAAGGGCATTCCAGTCCGCTCGCTCAACGACCAGCAGCCCCTGGCCAGTTCGCCTTTGATTCGATCGCTGTTGACCCTGCTGACGCTGATCTATCCAGGATTAGGGCAGATGTTGAACGGGGAGGCGATCGCTGAAATGCTGGTGCTGCTCAGTCAGGTGCCCCTGGTGAACCGGGAAACTCCAGGAGAGGCGCTGTCGATGGAGTATGCGATCGACCCAGTGCGCGCAGGATTGTTGATTGACCATTGCTACGTGCCGGATCTGGAGAATCCCCGGCTGCTGTCGGTGGATTCCTTTGCCCGTTGGGATCGGCTGGGCTATCAGGCGGCTCAGGTCTATGGCGCAATTTTGCAGTGGATTGAGGTGCAGAAGGAACAGCAGCAGCAGCGGCTGCTCCCCAGTCCGGTGGTGCTGCTCGATCGGGCGATTCAACGTTTTCTCTACGGTGGCAGTCACCTGCCCTACGACCAATTAGCCTCCCTGCGGGAACTGATGGAAACGGCGCAGCACTACTGGGAGGTGGTGACCCGGCTGCGGCAGTACGATGAGCAAACCAGTGAGATCGCTTCAGAGCAATCCACTGAATCTACTGAACCTGCTGAACCTTCTCAGTCTTCCACGCCTCAATCCTCGCCATCCATCACCGTCAGCGTGCAGAACTTCATTGAACTGTTGCGGAAGGGGACGATTACCGCAGACCCCTATCCGGTGCGACCTATGGGTAAGGCGAAGCAGGCGGTGACCCTGGCGACGATTTATCAGTATCGGGGCGATCGCCGTTCCCATCGCTGGCAGTTTTGGCTGGATGCCAGTTCGCCGCTCTGGCTTAGTGGCGGTGGGCCGCTATTTGGGGCACCGCTGTTTCAACAAAAATGGTCAGGGCGACCGTTGACTGCTGCCGAAATTCTAGCGGCGGATCAGCAGCGACTTCAGCGGCAGGTGTTGGATTTGCTGTGCCGGACGGAGGAGCGCGTTTACTTGTGTCACAGCGATCTGGCGACGAATGGCCAGGAGCAGGCGGGGCCATTGCTGCCGCTGGTGAATGCCGCCGTCTCCGTAGAAAGTCAGTGACAATTGCTACAAAATTCCGTGAGTTTACCGTGGTGGTGAGAGGGGTCGGACAGGCAGATTATGGCTCATTACGTTTCCTTACGAATCTTTTCTCAACGATTGAGCCATGATGAATCCAAATCCGTTTACTCCAACCCACTACCTCGTCAGCCGCGCCAAGAAAACGCCCGTGCAGTTGATTCCTTCTAAGCAAGGATTCCAGATTATGACCGAAATTGATTGGCAAAAAGAGCGGGAACCGCTGTTTGAGATGCGCGCTAAGCAAGGCATTTTTTGTCAGGGCGTGCTAGTGGTCGGTTATTCCCTGAAGGCGATCGCCCCTGAACTCGAAAGTCCTGCCTCTAAAGAAACTGCCTCTGTCTAGACTGGATAAACCTGGACTAGATCAACAAAACTGGATAGACACAATTGACTCCAATGAACTGGATAGGACGCTCAACCCGACTTTAGTTAAGAGCGCATCAAAGCACATCAAAGCAAAATGAGGGAGGCTGCCTACTGTGCGGCTTCCCTCTTTCGCGTTTAAATCTGAGCCTCGTTTTTACTTTTTGGGATAAACCACAACTAGGCTCATGGGGTAATGACCTTCGCTGAGTCCTTTGGCTTTGACCCAGACTTGCTTGCCCTGGATTTCTACGACTTGCCAGATCGCTTTCAGTTCGGCAGTGGATAAATGCGGTTCTGATTTGAGAACGACCCAGTCGCCCACTTCCGGTTGGGGTTCGTCCAAGGGAATGGTGAGGAAGGAATCGATGGAACGGAGGCGATCGCTGGTTTCCTGGTCAAACGCTGCAAATTCGCTCTCGGTGAGTTCGGGTGGGTCAGGTTCGTCAGCCAGTTCTTCATCCTGGAACAGGGAAAAGCCCTCATGAACGGGGGATTCGTGAATTTCTTGGGTAGAGCCTAAAGTTTGTTTTGCTGGGGGCTGTTCTTCTAGAGGTTCTGGGGGCTGTTTTAAGGTGTTTTCTGAAATGGTTGCTGAATGAGAGGCTGAAGGATGTTCTGAAAAAGGTTTTGAATGGGATTTTGGTGCAATCGCCACACCGCCCGTCGAATCTGCCCCTGATGAATCAGAGGGGGGTGAATCTGTGAGATGAACTTGCGAGACTGCGGGTTCAGACGGTGGGCCATGGGCAGGATTAGCGGTGGCGCGAATTTGCTTGAGGCGGATTTTCACATCCTGGGGAGTGAGTTCCCACACCTGACGCTTTTGGGGTTCGGTGAGGGTTTCGAGCAGACGCAATTCTTCCAGCGAGTCAATTACCGCCAGCATATCGAGGACAGTGTTCAGGCTAGAGTCATCCAACAGTTCGTTGGCTGGCTCATCGTTTGGGAAGTCTGGTTCTGTGGACGCTGATTCTTGAGAGTGAGCGGATGGGGCAGCAATCTCAGAAGAATTCGACTTGGATTGAGCAGACTTAGATTTATTGGGCGATGCCTGATTGGGCGATGCCTGATTGGGCGATCGATTGGACTCCGATCGATCTGACTTAATCGGATCGGACTGAATCGGATCAGACTTAACTGAATCGGATTCAGAGAGAGATGGGGTGGAATAAATTTCGGGTTGCAGCATGTTCCAGACCGAGGCTCAGTCGGGGGAAGAGGACTAGTACATAAAAACTCCTTCTTCCGTTATAGCGCCCCGATCCCGATCAGTGGCTACCTAAAAAATGGACTAAATCCTCTCCGGTCTTGCCCGTTGCCACCCAAAGAATCGCTCTAGCCCCGTCCCGCAAGGCTTTCTTCAAAGATTCTGGAGATTGTTCGCTGGGGACGGAGACGGGTTTAAAGTCGATGCCTCGGCTGCCCAGGACAATTTCGCCGATGACCATGGCGCGGCGCATGTGGTAGTCGGAGGTAATCAGATAAATGCTGTCAATGCCCTGGGCTTTGAAGCGATCGACCAGGGTCGTAAAGTTGGTCACCGTATCCACGGCCTCATAATCCAGGTGAATGCGCTCAGCGGCAATGCCCGCTTCTGCAAAGACCCATTCAGAATATTCGGGGTTGCTGCCCGAGGACACCCAAATCGGTAAGTCCGGATGCTCCTGAGCAAATTGGGCGGCAAAAACTTCGCGATTCGTGGCTCCTCCCAGCACCAGAATGGCCTGGGGTCTACGAAAAAATCCTTCTAGCCAGTGGTAACCCGCACCCAGAATAAGGAAGAGGAAGAGCCATTTGGCGATCGCCAACCGCTTGAACCGACGATGCTTGGAAGCGCGGGTCGCTTGTGGGTGCAGCGGTAGGGAAAAAAACGATCGCATGGGTAAACAGTCGGCACTTAGGATAGACGCAGGAATATCAGCTTTAGCTTACAGCATCCGTTCTGTGGCGCAAAGCCGATCTTTCCACTTTGGTAACTGACCTTAATCTTTTAGCCCTAGTCACTCGGAAGGCTCTCATCAAAAGCGACAATAACCACTGTGATATTGTCCCGTCCACCGTTGTCTTTGGCCGCATTGACTAGAGCAGAAGCTGCGCGATCGCAGGAGCGAATGGACTTGAGGTGGCTGGCAATGAGATGGTCGGAGAGTTCTTCGGTGAGGCCGTCGCTACAGAGGAGGAGGCGATCGTTGGGCTGGAGGTCAAAGGGTTGGATATCGACCTGGCGCAGGTCTTCACGGCCTAAGCATTTGGAGAGGACATGCCGCCAAGGGTGAACCCGAGCCTGGTCAGCGGTGATGTCGCCTAGCTTCATGGCACGAGAAACCCAGGTGTGGTCTTCAGTGATTTGGTTGAGCTTGGCTCCTCGGAGGCGATAGAGGCGAGAATCTCCAATGTGGGCGCAGAGGGGCTGCTGGTCACGCAAAATGACGACCACGGCAGTGGTGCCCATGTCGGCGCGCTCCGGATGATTGGCCTGATCCTGGAGGATGGCTTTGTTGGCCTTCAGGAAGGCGTTTTCTAGCAAAGATTCAGAAGACTCCGAGGACTCCCAGTTGCAACTGAGATAGTTCTCAATTTCTTGGGTGGCAATTCGGCTGGCTTCTTGTCCGCCTGCATGACCGCCCATGCCATCGGCCACAATAAAGAACCGACCGTCTGGGTCATCAATATGATAATCGTCTTGGTTCACCGATCGGAGAAGCCCCGGATCACTTAACCCCGTGAATACACGTTTCATGGCATGACTGCTATAGCAAGTAGCTGGGAAGGACTAAAACATCCGCTCCGCTCGATCAAGGCGAATCAACAGGCGTATCAGGGCGATCGCTGAGAGGGCTGCCGCAACAGCCGCCAGTACCGCTAGCCAAACATATTGATGCACAAACAAGATCGTAGCCGATAAGGTGAATGTACCCGTAAGTAAAGTGTAATTAGTCCCCATATTAACGTTACTGATGCGACGGAGTACCCGATCGGTTTCCGTAGATCGGACTCTGACCCGGACATCGCCCCGTTCCAGTTTGTCGAGGGTGTCTTCAATGCGGCGCGGCAAGCCGAGTGCCGTGCTGCTGACCTGGGCTGCTTGCCGTCCCAGTTCACTCAACAGACCGTCTGAAAGACCATTGGGGTTAGAGGAGTTTCCGTTCGACATAATCTGCATTGCAAAGGGCTTTGCAACCTCCATAAAGTTAAATTCAGGATCTAAGCCTTTACCCACGCCTTCTAGCGTGGAAAAGGCGCGCATGACAAAGGTAAAGGTGGCGGGAAAGCGAAACGGCTGATCGTAGGCGATTTCGTACAGGTCATCGCTAATGGCGTTGATCGACTGATTTTCAAAGGGTTTATCCATGAAATGGTCGAGCATATACTGAATCGATCGCCGCACGGCTCCCATATCTCCAGTGGGCGACAATGCGCCCAAGTCGATGAGAGAGGCTACAACGCGATCGGCGTCTTTTTGGGAAATGCCAAAGAAAGTATCGAGTAGCTTTTCTCGGGTGACGAGCTGCACCCGTCCCATCATGCCAAAGTCGTAGAAAATCAGCGATCCCTCTGGGCTGACGGCAATGTTGCCGGGATGGGGGTCGGCATGGAAAAAGCCATCGTTGAGCAACTGGTGCAGGTAGGCTCTGGCTCCCAATTGCGCCAATCGTCTGCGATCGAGTCCAGCCGCTTCGATCGCCTCATAGTGACTAATTTTGATGCCTGGCATATACTCTAGCGTCAGCACCCGAGGCGAAGTGTAGCGCCAGTAGACACGCGGCACCTTCACCCAGTCCTCACTGCGGAAATTGCGGCGGAAGGTGTCGGCGTTGCGGCCTTCGTTGAGATATTCGATTTCTTCCCAGAGGATTTTGCAGCATTCCTCGTAAATGCCCAGCCAGTCGCGTCCGCGTCCCCATTTGGGATGGTTTTGGAAGTAGCGGGCGATGCCTTTGAGAATGGCCAGGTCAATGGTGAACAAGCGTTTTAGACCAGGGCGCTGCACTTTGACCACGACTTCTTCGCCGGAATGCAACTGTGCCCTGTGAACTTGTCCTAAACTGGCTGCGGCCAAAGGAATGGGGTCAAAGCTGCGATAGAGTTCGGGGATGGTGCGACCCAAATCCTGGTAGATAATGCTCTCGACCTGTTCGTAGCTGAAGGCCGGGACTTTGTCTTGAAGCTTTGACAATTCCTCGACATATTCCACCGGAAACAGGTCGGAACGGGTGGAGAACAACTGGCCAAGC
>JALOOP010000101.1 GCA_025454315.1 Oculatellaceae cyanobacterium Prado106 | reverse complement strand
GTGAAAAAAACGCAGACTGTTTTTTCGGCATAATGGCTGAAATCATTGCTGATTATGGCTTTCAGGCCACTTCTGAAAAACGTTGTGAGAAATCCGGGCAGATGCTTCAAGCGCCGCCCACCCGAGATTCAGCATTGAACGATAGTATGTGCCTTCATTGAGGTGCGATCAAAGAAACACAACAGCATCAAAGAGAACTCGTACCTCTGCGTCTGTGTGTCTGGTGCGGTTCAAATACAACTTCCTTTTCTAGGGAGAAAGCCTCACAATTTAGAATTTAAAATCATGCAGGGGGCAGGAAAGCACTTTCCCACCCCCTGCATGATGTTGATTAGCAACACGATCGATCGAGATTAGATCGCTTCCAGATTCTTTTCTCCAGTCCGGATGCGGATAATTTGTTCCACAGGGCTGATAAAGATCTTGCCATCTCCGATTTCACCCGTGCGGGCAGCGGCAATAATCTTTTCCACCACCATATCCAACTGCTCGTCCTCGACCACAATCTCAATCTTGAGTTTTTGCAAAAACTCGACCGTGTACTCAGAACCGCGATAGCGCTCTGTTTGACCCTTCTGACGGCCAAAGCCGCGCACTTCAGAAACCGTCATGCCCACAATGCCAGCATTCACCAGGGCAATCTTGACCTCATCCAGTTTAAAGGGACGAATAATCGCTTCTACTTTTTTCATTGAAACCACTTCCTGTCTGTACGTATGGGCTTATAGATGTTGGTATCGCTCAGTCTCCGCTAAACAGGGGAAGTCGTCAGATGAACTGCGTTTAACGGGTAGCAAACCAACTCTTAATTTTGCCACCATTGGGTTAAAGTGGGAATTTCCTTAGTCTTCTCTATAGATATGATGGGTGGTTAAGGAATAATTGTTGCTGATTTGATATATTCACTGTGCGTTTTGTACAAATCTCTTTAGACGGAACTGCGATCGAGCGCCACCGATCTCTTAACGCTCTCCTACCTGAGATGTGCCCAATCCAAAACCGCTCACTTTCAAAGTCTCCAACCAGGGGGCATGACATGCCCAGTTCAGCCATCCAGTCCCAGTAGAAACCTCCGCAAAAATCGCTGATCCGAGATTTGGCACGGCCTTTAAAATTTTTTTGAGTTTTTGGAAAGGGTATACCCCTAGGGAAAGGGACTGAAGAAGGCTAATGTGCAATTTCTAAAGTAGTCAGTTGCTAAAGATTTGTAGAAATTGCTTGAACGGGACAGGTGGGAATGCACTGCTCACAGACCACACAACGCGATCGCACAAAATTCAACTGAAACGTTTGTGGATCAAGCGTCAGCGCTTCCGTCGGACAGACCCCCGTGCAAAGCCCGCAGTGAACACAGACCTCTTCATCAATGACAATTTCACGACTAGCCAACGAAACCCCAATATCGTTCGATCGCATCCAATCCAAAGCCGCATCCAACTGGTCAATATCCCCCGACAACTCCACCACCAGCGTGCCAATCTGATTCGGGGTGACCTGCGCCCGAATGATACTAGCGGCAATATTAAAATCCTTGGCCAGTCGATAGGTGACGGGCATATGCACATAGCGTCTGGGAAAAGTCAACGTGACCCGCTTTTTCATGGTCTGACCTAAGTTTGGATTTTTGATTTTGAGGGTTGGATGATCCAGTTTCCGCTGAGCAGGAAATGGACACGATGCTGCGAGTGTTCCAGAGTTCACCTGCCATGAATTGCAGCCAAGGTAAATCTCCCCTTCATGCTATGACATTTTTTAAGGGCTGGAATCCGAAAAAGGCGACAAGCAGAGAGACACACTGTCTCTAGATGCTTGCCGCCCCTTTCCGGAACAGACTGAATCACAGGCTGAATGAATGCCCAAAATTTGTCAAACTTTCTGACGGTTATGCAAACAACTGCTTTTCAGCCTCAAGCTGGTGCAGCAACGCCTCATCGCCTCTCGCTTGAGCCGCTGCAATCCGATGCTGGAGATGTTGCAGAATGGCTTGACGATGGGCTTGATCCGCTTCCGTCAGACGAGCCTTTTGCACCCACATGGCAGCCGTCGAAGCCTGAATGGAGGGTGCTACGGGGACATGGCGATCGACATGGGGGAGAGCCTCAATGCCACCCGTTGCCGTGGTTTGGTAATCATTGCCCCGATAGGACAGACGGTTGATCGATTGGGGAGTCGGAATATGTCGGGGATAGCTAAACTGCACTTTCTGTCCGCGATATTCACCTGACAAATTGCTTTCCATCATATCTACCGTCGGGGGTTCATAGTCATATTGAGTTGCACGATACGCGAGTTTCATTTTAAGGATCTCCTAAAAGATGGGGAACAGCTTAACCTGTAACGATAAGAAGACAGCACAAAACCAGAAGAGATTGAAACCTAGAGTCATCTCTTAAAAAGTAGGACTTGTGATCGAGCCAAACTTTCTAAATTGGAATCCCACCCCGAGCATTTTCTGGTCGATTCAGCGCTGCTTCACATCCTCCTCACAGAGGATCACCGAAAAAATGCGCTGATGCCGCACAAAAAGAGAGAAGTTTTTTAATTCGTTTCTGTATCTTATTTTACAGTTTGTACCTCAATCCGTAAATGCACAAATCTTAAAATTTCAGGAATGTAAAAACTTAACATTGGGCAACGACCAGGACTGTACAACTACGGTTTACTCCAGCCGTTAAATATCCCTCTACCCCAAATAAGCCTGCCGCACCCGCTCATCCGTCAGCAACTCCGCCGCATTCCCCGTCAGCGTCAACTGCCCCGCCTCCAAAATGTAAACCCGATTCGCCGTCTGCAACGCCAGATTCGCATTCTGTTCCACCAGCAAAATGGTGACCCCCTGCTGATGCAGTTGCCGAATCACCGCAAAAATCTCCAAAACAATCTGAGGAGCCAATCCCAAACTCGGTTCATCCAACAGCAGCAGCTTAGGACGGCTCATCAACGCTCTGGCAATCGCCAACATCTGCTGCTCTCCCCCACTCAACGTCCCTGCCAACTGCTGCCGCCGCTCTCCCAATCTGGGAAACGTCAAAAACTGCTTTTCAAGGTCTGCTTTAATGCCCAGGCGATCGCTCCTCCCATAAGCTCCCAACTCTAGATTGGTCAACACGGTCTGCCGAGTCAGCACCCGCCGCCCTTCTGGACTATGGGCAATCCCCGATCGCACCACCTGATGCGCTGCCATGCGCGTAACATCTTGCCCCTGATAAAAAATTCTGCCCCCAACGGGATTGACCAAACGAGAAATAGCTTTGAGTGTGGTACTCTTCCCGGCTCCATTCGCACCAATCAAAGTGACAATCTCGCCTTCATTGATGAACAGGTCGATCGCTTGCAGCGCCTGAATCGCCCCATAATTCACCGATAAATTTTGAATCTCCAGCAGTTTTTGCATTCGCCCTACTCTCCCCCCAAATAGGCCGCAATCACCGCCGGGTCATGCCGCACCGCTTCCGGTTTCCCCAGCGCAATCAACTGGCCAAAGTCGAGGACGGCAATGCGATCGCACAACCCCATCACCAGCGGCACATGATGCTCAATCAAAATTACTGTCAGGTCGAAGCGATCGCGAATCTGATGAATTAACTGACTCAGCGCCCCCTTTTCATTCGGGTTCATCCCAGCGGCTGGCTCATCCAATAACAGAAGCTGTGGCTGAAGGGCAAGTGCCCGAGCCAGTTCTAACCGACGCTGATCGCCATAAGCTAAATTACGAGCAGTTTGCTCAGCCTTGCTGGCTAAACCTACTAACTCCAGGATTTCCAATGCTTTTAAGGCCGTTTGTCGTTCCTCAGTCTTGGCCGCTCTAGTCCCCACAATGCTTTGCACTAGCCCAGTGTGAATGTGGAGATGACGAGCGATCGCCACATTTTCCAACACCGACAAATTGCCAAACAATCGCAAATTCTGAAACGTCCGCGCCACCCCCAGCCTCGCAATCTGATGAGGCCGCAACTGATTCAACGAAGTCTGCCCATAGCGCAACTGCCCACTGGAAGGCGGAGTTAACCCCGTAATCACATTAAACAAGGTCGTCTTCCCGGCTCCATTAGGGCCAATCAACCCAAAAATTTCCCCCGTCCGCACCGCAAACGAAACATTGTTCACGGCCACCAACCCGCTAAACCGACGAGTAATATTCTGAACTTCCAAAATGGGCACATCAGGAGACATGAGCAGTTCCACTCAAGATAGACATCAATCACAAAGACATTAGGTAAATCGGGTTGCTTGCCTTAGAAAGTCCCCCAAAGTTGGGGGATTTAGGGGGCGGGAACCTTTCAGCGGAGCCGATCATAGCCTTTTTGTCCTACTAGGCAGAGCCTTATCCCAGAAGAATTAGGTTGAGATTCGTTTAGGCTGCTTCCGAAAAGCTAACTTCAAACGGTTCAACAATTCAGGTGTGACAATCCCCTGCGGATAAAACATGCTCCCCAGGACAATCAGCAACCCAAAAATAATCAAGCGCATCGCCTGCAAAAATCCACCCAACCAGAGCGGAATCCCACCGATGTTGGCGATCGTCCTCAACACCTCCGGCAACGCCGTCAGCACCATTCCCCCCACCACCGGCCCTACAAATGTCCGGGAGCCACCACTCAACACAAAAGCCAGGTAAATAATACTGTTATCAAACGTCCCTTGCTTGGCATTCCAGGTATTGAAAAAATGGGCACTCACCGCACCCACCATCCCCGCCAAAATGGCACCCAGCGTAAAGGACAGCACCTTGTAGTAAGTCGGGTCAATCCCCATCGTATCAGCGGCCAACTCATCCTCCCGAATCGCTCGAAAAACCCGTCCCGTATGGCTTTGCTCCAGCCGATACAGCAGCACCATCGTTAAAACGAGCAGCGGCAGCGCAATCCAGAGATAGCCCACCGGCGATCGAAAGGGCTGTGGAATTGAAAAAATCCCGATCGCCCCTCCCGTAATCTCCAGGTTCAAAGCCAGAACCCGCAGAATTTCCACAAAGGCGATCGTCGCAATGGCCAAATAAATCCCCCGCAGCCGCAGCACCGGAATCCCCAGAATCACC
Organism: Oculatellaceae cyanobacterium Prado106; assembly: GCA_025454315.1. Lineage (GTDB taxonomy): Bacteria > Cyanobacteriota > Cyanobacteriia > Elainellales > Elainellaceae > Prado106. The sequence continues at coordinate 11,799 of JALOOP010000101.1, read as the reverse complement.
GCCAGCACCGCCGACACCAGCCCTGCAACGCCCATTTCCAGCAGCACAAACCCAAAAGGATAAGTCTCTCCAGAATGGGGCAGAACCTGGGTCGAAAGAATTGCCGCAATATATCCTCCCAAGGCATAGAACCCCGGAGAAGCTAACGACAACTGCCCCGCCATCAACGGCAAATAAACCGATAACCCCAGCAAAGCCCCCCAAAAGGTCGAAACAATGAGAAACCCATAGCTGTCCAGAAAATTTCCCATGCGCTACACCTTCTGAATCCGCGATCGCCCCAACAACCCTTGAGGCCGCACCAGCAGCATCACAAAGAGAATGGCAAAGGCGATCGCATCCTTATATCCTGAGAAATCCGTCGGCACAAACGCCTCCGCCAACCCAATCACCATTCCCCCCACGATCGCCCCCGGAATATTGCCCAGCCCGCCCAGCACAATCACCCCCAAGCCCTTCAGCCCGTAAGCAATGCCAAAATACGGCCCCGACGCAATACTCACACTTGACCCCACCAAAGCCCCCGCCATTCCGCCCAAAAATCCACTCACAAAAAATGTCAGCGTGATAAACCGCTCCGGGTCAATCCCTAGCAAACTCGCCGTCGTCGCATCTTCCGCCACCGCCTGCAGCGCCTTCCCCATCCGAGTAAAGCCAATTCCATAGGTGAGAATCCCCACCATCACCGCCGACACCCCAAAGATAATGATCTGCACCGTGCGAATCATAATCGGGCGTTCAGCCGTTCCAAGGTTAATCGACGCAGGCAAATCGCCGTAAATCCCTTCCGAAAAGGTGTAAATCTCAGCGCCTACCAGATATTGCAGCACATTGACAATCACTAGGGCTGCGCCCAGGCTGGAAACCAATGTCAGGAGCGGATCTGCACCTTTAAGTCGTAAGGGACGAAAGGCGAGTCGTTCAATGGCGATCGCCGACAACCCCGACAGAATACTGCCGAGGAGGAGGGCGATCGCAAACGAAAACTGAAACGGCAGCGCCAAATTGGCCAACAGCCCATTCGTTCCCACCGCTCCCCCACTGAGGAAGTAGGTAAAATAAGCCCCCAGCGTAAACACCGCCCCATGGGCAAAATTAATAATCCCCAAAATTGAAAACACCAGCGTATACCCAACCGCAAAGATCGCGTATACGCTGCCAATCGACAACCCATTCAGGAACTGTTGCAGAAAAAGCGTAATATCCATTAATTCAGAAACTTAAAGCTCCCGTTACTGCCATCCTGCTCCATTTTGATCTGAGCCACATAAAACTGACTCTGATTCACCTCTCCCTCCGGGTCAAACGAAATGCTGCCTAGCGGTGTCTCATACTTGCCCGCCAAAATCTGAGTGTTCAACTCAGTTCGCAGTTGCTCCGGCGACAAGGTGCTGAGCTTGGTCTTCGTATCCAGCGCCTTCAACGCTTCCACAAAAACCTGCACCCCCGTAAACGCCTGGGCGCTAAACTGAGGCGGCTCCTTCTTATTCTGCGCTTTATACGCCTCGCGGAACTTCTGATTAATCGGACTCGTCAACTCAGGGCTATAGGCTTGGGCAATCAAAACGCCATCACAAAGCTGCTTACACACCGAGAACACATTCGAGGTATTGAGTCCGTTCCCCCCAATAATCAACCCCTTAAAGCCCAACTCCCGCAACTGCTTGACCAAATTGCCCCCATCCGCCGCCAAACCCGAAATCACAATCAGATCCGGCTTCAAATTCATTGCATTCGTAGCCTGCGCCTGAAAGTCCGTGTCCGTGGTCTGGAACTTCTGCACCGTCACCAACTCCAGCCCCTGTTCCTGAACGGTCTTCTGAAACGTCTCTGTCTCAGACTTGCTAAACGCATCATTCTGCGCGAAGAAAACTGCCGCCTTCTTAATATTGGGGTCAATCTTCAAAGCCGTCTTGACCGCATTGGGCGCTACAACCGCCACCGGAGCCGAAACCCTGGCAATATACTCACCAATTTGCGGAATTCCCTTGGCGGTGTTCGATGGAGCCAGGACGGGAACCTTGGCGCGATCGGCGATCGGGTCTGCTGCAAACGCCTGTTGCGACAGCGTTGGCCCCACAATGCCCACCACCTTATCCTGGGTAATCAGCGTAGTAAAGGCATTAATCGCCCCCTGCTCATCCCCCGCCGTATCTTGAAACACCAGCCGAATCGGGGTACCATTCACGCCACCTTCCTGATTAAAATACTCCTCCGCAATCTTCGCGCCCACCACCTGTTCTTGGCCTAAGAGCGCTACATTACTGGTCTGCGCGACCGCAATCCCGATCGGAATCGGATTTCCTCCTGCCGCCCCGCCACTATCTCCCGCAGAACTCGTCGAAGTTCCAGTTGGGGCGTTGGCTTGAGTACAGGCAACAACCAGGACAAAAGTAAACAGCGAAGCCAAAATTGGCAAAATAACTCTTCGTCGTAGCATCTTAAACCTTCTCCACGAGTTCAATAGATCTTTTCGATAAACCGGGCAAAGTTCCTAAATCGTGAAAAAAATTATAGGCTATGCAATTTCCGTTCTCTTAGAGCTTAATTCTCCGTAACCGACCTTCAAAGACAATCCCTACAACCTTCGCGATACACTATCAGCGGTTTCTCAAATCACAACCATGCAATCCTTTCTAAAAGTTTTTCAAAGCCAAAAAATGGTGGCGCTCCTACTCCTAGGATTTGCCTCGGGCTTGCCGTTGTACCTTAGCGATCGCACCCTACAAGCCTGGATGACCGTCGAAGGCATCGATCTAAAAACGATTGGGTTATTTAGCTTAGTCGCACTTCCCTACTCCCTCAAATTTCTCTGGGCACCTTTTCTCGATCGCTTCATTCCCCCCTTCCTGGGTCGTCGTCGAGGATGGCTAGTGATTGCCCAGGTGTTGCTCGTCGTCGCGATCGCCGCCATGTCCTTGCAAAGCCCCAAGCAAGCAATCGACCTATTGGCCGCGAATGCACTGGCGATCGCCTTCTTCAGCGCCACCCAAGATATCGCCGCCGACGCTTACCGCACCGATGTCCTCGAACAACCCGAACTGGGCGCAGGAGCCGCCATCTTTGTTCTGGGTTATCGCATCGCCCTACTCCTCACAGGTGCCCTTGCCCTCCGCCTCGCCGACCAAATGCCCTGGAACTCCGTTTATTTAGTCCTGGCAGCGGTCATGTCCATCAGCATTTTGTTCTCCATCTTTGCCCCAGAACCCGTTCTCCAGGTCAAACCGCCCAGCAACCTTGCCGAAATGGTGATTCAACCTTTCCAGGAATTCTTTGGGCGATCGGGCTGGCTTCGAGGCGGCCTAATTCTGCTGTTCATCATGCTCTATAAGTTAGGGGATGTCTTTGTCAGCAAAATGGCCACCCCCTTCTTACTGCAAACCGGATTTACCCAGACGGCGATCGGCGATATCCAGGGCGGCATGGGCTTAATTGCCACCATCGTCGGTACCCTCGTAGGCGGTGCCCTCCTCAGCCGCATTGGCATCAACCGTTCCCTCTGGGTCTTTGGCGGACTCCAAGCTATTAGTAACTTGGCCTACTTTGCCCTAGCGCAAGTCGGCCAGAACTACATGGGTCTAGTCCTTGCCGTCAACATCGAAAACTTCTGTGGCGGCCTCGGCACCGCTGCCTTCCTCGGCTTTCTCATGAGCCTCTGCAACCAGCGCTTCTCCGCCACCCAATTTGCCCTCCTTTCCAGTTTCATGGCCGTCAGCCGCGACCTCCTTGGAGCCTCCACCGGACAAATTGCCGATCAAACCGGGTGGCCAGCCTTCTTCCTCCTCAGCGCCATCGTCGCCATTCCCGGCCTTCTCCTCCTCCCCGTCTTCGCCCCATGGAACAGCCCACCCCCTTCCCTCAACCGCCCCGGTTCAGACTAGAGAAAGACTGCTATAGAATGATGGGTATTTTGCAACAGCAGCAACGCCCCATAGGATTCAAATCGAATGCCCAGCCTCCCCAGTAGAATCGAAGCCATCCTCTACCTCAAGGCACAACCCCTGCCGATCGCCCGGATCGCAGAATATGCAGGCTGCGAAAAAGACCAGGCCACCGAAGGCATCCTCGAACTGATGACCAGCTACGCCCACCGCGACAGCGCCCTCGAAGTCGTCGAAACCCCCGAAGGCTACTGTCTCCAACTGCGAGAAGCCTATCAAGATTTGGTGCAAGCTCTGATTCCCGTGGACTTAGGGGTTGGAGCCTTGAGAACCTTGGCTGCGATCGCCCTCAAAGGCTCCATCAGCCAAACCAACCTGATCGAGCTACGCGGTTCAGGAGCCTACGATCACGTCAAAGAGCTAGTAGAACAAGGTTTTGTCCGCAAACGCCGTCAAGCTGAAGGGCGTTCCTTCTGGCTCCAGGTCACCGATAAGTTTTATCAATACTTCCAGGTTGATCAGTTGCCCCAACCGACCCAAACCCCCCAACCTCAATCAGCGAACCCCGTTGCCGAAAATGAACCCACTGACCAAATTAGTTTACCTCTAGAGGAAATTCAAACCGTGTCGTAAATGACTGGTCATATCAGCAAACATAATGTCACAATAGGAAGGCAGTAACCGAAACAAATATTTAGAAAACTAGGGGCGACTATGGTATTTAACCCTGACAACTTTGATTTCTTCGGTGAAGCAACTGAAGAAAGTCAGGCAAATCAGTTGTTGAAGTATCTTCAACACCAATCCCCTGAGGTTTTGGCAAGAGTCGCAAAATCGGTCAGCCCTGAGATTAAGCAAATTATCTCGCAAAATGTCCAGGGTCTAGTCGGCGTTCTACCTTCAGAAGCCTTCAACGTGCAAGTCACAACCGATCGCGAAAATCTGGCAGGGCTTCTGGCTTCCGCAATGATGACGGGCTACTTCCTCCGCCGCATGGAGCAACGCATGGAACTCGAATCCAGCATTCGAGGTTCCTTCTCCCTCAGCATGGATTCCAGTTCCGACCCGTCTCCCGATACTCCCTAAACTCAAGAGGACAGCCCTCCTTAACCGGACAATTCAGCCTCTACTATCGGCGTTTTTGGAAGTGCCCCCACTTCCAAAAGCGCCGATGTCTTTTTGGGCAGGGCAAACCCGTCCATTTCAACTGACGTTCTTAATCATCGAGAAGACCAAGAGGCGCTCTATGCCTATCTTGTTAAGTGATTCAAGGCGAAGCCATGATGAGGGAGCCGATCGAAATTATTGCCAAGCTTAGCCTAACCGGAAAGATTGTTATCCTTGTTGTATATGTCCCATGAGGTAAGCCCCATTCTCTGTGATATTTGTGGTCAAACTCATGCAAAGTTGCGTCACGTTTCCAGAGCCTACGGCAAAGGTGACGATTTGTTGATCATTGAAAATATCCCCATGATTAGCTGTCCTGATTGTGGAGAAAGCTATTTCACGGCGGATACGCTGCATGAAATCGATCGCATCAAAGCAAATCGGCAGAGCTTGACGGTTGAGCAGTCGGTTGAGGTGGCAAGTTTTGTGGTGTCCTGAGTGAGCCGTGAGGAAGCGGGTTCCAGGAAGTATGGAGCGGATGAGGATATGGGAGCGCCCGATTTATTAGAAGGGCGGGCGGTTCGATTGGTGGTGTCTTTTAAGCCTGATCCGGAAGCTTTTGCTCGTGTCAAAAGATTTCGTGTAATTCTCTAAAAGCCTGATTTACAACAGAGTGTAGTAGATGAACTAATTCAAGAACGGCGTGAGGCAGCGGCGCGTGAATAGTCTTGTCCTGGATGCGTCTGCTTTCTGCGATTAACTGGTATTGTATAATACACTGTCTTATACGAAGCTTTAGGAAATACTGATGAGTACGACAGCGCAAGCGCTGACTTGTTATCGCCTTTGCCGCAATTTGACCAAAATGTACTGCTCGATCGATCTGATCGCTTTAGATGAACGTTCAGGCAATGTGATTGTCTTATCAAAAACAGAGCTTAACATTGAGATAAAGCCTAATGGGAGATGGATTTTTGTATGAGTACACAACCCGACTTCTCATCCATGACCAGCCGCGAACTTCTCACGTATGTCCTTGACCATCGGGAAGACCAAGAGGCGCTCTATGCCTATCTTGATAAGCGTCATGCTGAAAACCCCAATCCGCGAGAGTACGAACCCGATGAAGATGTGAGTGCTGCGATCGCAGAACATCTCCGAGCGCAGCAGCTCAAGGACAGCGGCTAGGGTTGACTGTTTTGACGAGCGATCGGGTGTGGGAAGGGGTGAGCTTGGGGGTTGAAATCCAAGTGGTTCGTTGAGATTAGAATGTACATGATGAGATGACTCAATCTGCACGGGGCAATGATGAGTCTCGATGAACCCTTTGAAGCGATCGATGAGCTAAGTGAAGTTGATCTAGAAAATCTTGTCGATCGGGCACTTTTGGTACGAGCGCGACGCAAAGCGCCTGTTTTGACCGCAAAAGAAACCGAATTGCTTTTAGAAATTAATCAAGGCATTGCGACTGAGTTAGGCGATCGCTACCAGGTTTTACTCAAAAAGCGGGATGACGAAACGCTCGGCGAAACAGAATATGCGGAGCTTTTGGAGATCAGTAATCAGATTGAGGGCTTCGGGGTTAGGCGGGTTGAGGCATTGTCGAAATTAGCTGCGATTCGTCAGGTGCCGTTGCTCAAGCTTATGGATGATTTGGGGATTCAAAACCCTGGTGTCCGTTAGAACCGTTAATATGCCATTGGTGTTTCTAGCGGTGAGGATAAATGCTGCTCCTGTTGAAACTCATGCAACAAGACAAAAACTGTGCCAATGCACTTTGTTCGTCTTGAGCGAAGAATAAAATCATCTTGTCCCATGTCTACCCGGTAATAACCTGAGTAGCCGACTAATTCTTTGCTGTCAGCGGGAAGTGGGTCAATGTTGAGGGATAAAACTTTCTTGGAAATCTGTGCCGCAATTTTGGATTGCAGCCCTTTGTGAGAATCTAGGACTGTTGCTAAACCATCCAGTTTTGCCATAGAACTCTAGACGGAACTCTCTTCAAATGCTGCCAACTGCTCTAATTCCCTCACGAAATTTTCGGAACCCACCATCTTGGATGCTGCTAGGGCACTCTGGATTTGTTGGACTAAGTTTTGATCAACTAAAGAGGCAATCAAAGCCTCCCAGACTTCAAGGGGCACTAGGACATCAGTGGGAGTGCCACTCGCATCAGTGACGTATCGGACTGCCAAGTCTACTGGTTGAACTGACATCGCAGTTATCCCTTTGGGTAAATGACGCTTCCTCTGATTTTAATATGGTTGCGGGTTAGAAGATGAGTTGTTGAGGTGGATGGAGCCATCGTGAGTGGGCGATCGCACTGGAATCATCCTCAGCTTACTCGATCGGGCTGATTTCCCGCAGTCGAATTCAGGAAATGGTTGCACGCTGAGCTGACTGCCGATCGCAAAATATCTTCGATCGCAGCAACTTAGGGGCGAACGATGAAGATTAAGAGAGGATGCAATCGCACTAAGGTTCTTGCGGTTCGGTAATGAGCGCTATTCCTGCTAAAATTTGCCGAATTCTTTCCTGGGAGAGCCTACCAATTTTCTCAATCAAAGCGGCTTTATCTACCGTAAAGATCTGGGAGACATTGACCACGCTTTGATCAGGCAGATTAGCCTCTCCTCCCTCTAGCAACACATTTCCTTGTCCGGCTGATCGTCGTAAGTTAGAAGTCAACGCACAGACAATGACAGTTTTGATTCGAGAATTGTTTAGTGCGTTATTTTGAATGACCACATAGGGACGCGAATAGCCTGGTTCCGAGCCAGTTGGTTCTCCCAAGTCAATCCAATAGAGATCTCCTTGGCAAATCATGGTTCCTCGTCCAGTTCCGCTAATTGCCGTTGATGATGGCGCATCCGCTTCAATGTCATTTGCTCGTCTTCATCTGAGCCGTCTGCATACGCATCATTCCAACTATCTTGGAGAGATTGCTGGCGATGATGTTGCAGGTAATTCTCGATCGCCAGTACCAGGAGTTCATTTTGAGAAATTTGCAACTGATGGGCGATCGCAGCCAACTGCTCATAGGTTGCATCTTGAATGATTACGTCTGCTTTGAGGGTTGCCATATTTGCTAACTCGTCTTCGATGTATTGTTTTTCTCTCTATATTCTACAAGCCCCAAAAGCTCAAACAAGGAAACATTACGCCAAAACCAACACTACCCGAAATCCAATATCATGGTCTGAAAATTCAGCCGAGTTGCCATACCGATTCGCTGATCGACAAGCCTGAGGTGTGTAAAACCATGAGCCGCCGTGCAAAATTCTTGAACGCTGATCACCCCCAGTACTCCAGACACCTCCAGTCGTTGGCGCACTTTCATAATTGCTGTGCGTAAAGTCTTCGCACCATTCCCAAACATTTCCGTGCATCTCGCATAAACCAAAGGCATTTGAAGAGAAGCTACCAACTTCTGTCGTCTGTTCTCGAAAAACTCCCTTTAATTCTCCACCATAGTTTCCAGAATAGATCCTCCCTTTTCGCTTCCAATCTATTCCACGGTAGTTTGATAGGTCAGTTGTAATCGCCTCGCCAAAATGAAACGGTGTTAGTGTTCTGGCTCGGCAAGCATATTCCCATTCTGCTTCGCTCGGTAATCGATAGATACGTCCAGTTTTTCTACTCAACCTCTTGCAAAACTGTTGGGCATCGTACCAGGAAACTTGTTCGACTGGGCGATCTATTCCCTTGAACATAGAAGGATTCTGTGAACATAGAAGGATTCTGACTCGTGATCGCCTCATACTGCGCCTGTGTCACCGCATACCGCCCTATGAAAAATGCAGACACCGTTACAGAATGTTGCGGCGATTCGTTCTCGTTTCTATCCTGCTCAGACGCAGGAGAACCCATCAGAAACTTTCCCCCCGGAATCTGCACCATCTCCAACGTCACCCTATTCCCAAAATCTTCCACAAAGGCTTGGGCTTGTTTGCGTTGACGAGGGTTTTCTTCCCCTTGGGCGTTCACGGTTGCAACTTCAAAGTTGAAGGTCTTTAGGTCAGTCATTGACGAACTGACAGGCAAGGGTTGTGGACGAGACGATCGCCCTCTCTCAACAACCTGCTGCCCCACCACCGCCACTGCCAATCCTCCCCCACCCAACCCCAACCACTGCAACACCTTCCGCCGCTTCCAGTTTAGTTCCCATTGGTAGGGCTGAAGATGGTTGATAAACTGCGATCGCTCTGCATGAATCACTTGACGATGCAGTTCCGCTTCTCGTTGCCGCTTCGCCTCTTCAGCCATCCTTGCCTGCGCTGCTGCCTGTCGTTGCTCCTCACGAATTCGTTCCTGCTGCTGCCGCTCTGCCCGTCGTTCTGCGTCCCGTCTCTGGGCTTGTTCCGCTATCCTTGCCTGTTCTACCACTCTTGCCGCTTCCGCCAACTGTGCCTGTTCTGCCCGCTTCGCCTGTTCTTCTCGCTCCGCCGCTTCAGCTTGTTGCCGCTGAATCTCTGCAATTCTGCGTTGCTCCTGTTCCCGCTCCCGCTTCAGACGTTCCTGTTCCTGCCGTTCTTGTGCTTGCCGTTTCTGTTCCCGTCCTGCCAGCAGTTGCTCCACTGCACCTGCAATCCCATCCGCCACATCCACAAACGCCTCATCCTCATCGCTCCACCGCGTCACAGGCACCCCACCACTGGGATAAACCTGCAACTTGGCAAATGACAAATTCTTCCACCCTGATGTAGGACGCAACAAAATCGGCACCACATAGCTTTCTCCCGCCTCGTGACGGGTCATCGCATCCGGCAACTCAATCTCATAACAATACTTGGACGCCACAAAATCCGGGCTAATCAGCAGCAAAATAATATCCGCCGTTTTCATGTGGCGATCGATCTCCTCCTCCCACTCAGAACCCGCCACAATCTCCCGGTCATGCCATAGACTAATCACCCCCTGCCGCTTCAGACTAATCAGGTGCTTCTCCAACTTGTCCCGCAACGGCTTATCCTCGCGGGAATACGAGAAAAAGACCTCAATCGGCTGTCGCTCCATACCAAACCTCGCCTTAGCTCTGCTTCTCGACTCTAATCCCCTCTCAAGCTACTGTAATCCTATCGCCAAACTCATCAGCTTACATAACCATAGTTTTTCCAGCCGGAAAAAGTCCAAGCATCAAGAGCCATGCTTGAGCGTTGGGCGTCAGTATTCCATCCGATCCTATGAAACCATCGCCTACAGATCTGCATACTGCGGCGGACTCTTCCCTTCTCGCTGCGTAATCTTAGGATATTTCCCTGGCGGCACCTCATCTGCGATCGCCACCACATTAATCTGATGCCACCAATCATCCCCAAAATCAAACCAATAACCAAACGCATCACCTTCAGACAGGCTGAGAGATGCGATCGGGGTCGTCGCCACATCCTCAACCTCCTCTTCTCCCGCAAACAAGGGTAGTGCAAAAGCCTGCTTCAACCCATACCGCCTTGCATTGGGATCATTCGGCCCTTGTCCCCCAATCTGGAACTCATACATATGTTCCTCTTCGCGGTCAAACGCCTCGAAGATAATCTTATGCAAATCTGCCAGGGTTTGACTGCCTTTAATCTCAATCCTCCGAGATATCACCGGATTCTTCGCCACAAACTTATCCGATATTGGACCACTTACAATAAAAACTTCCAGCACATAGAGCGCCTCTGAAGAAGACGGAGCCGTCTGACCCTCTACACCCTTCTTGGATTTGCCTTTCGATGCAGTCCGAGCCTTTTTCCCTCCAGCTTGTCCTGTCCGCGAGGCTTGTTCCAGAGTCGCCTCTTGCCCAAGGGCAGGAATATAAGGAATCAACCCCTTTGCATAGGCCATCTGCTGAATCTGAAGCGGAGCCGATCGCGCATCCATGATTAATCCATTGAAGGTAATCATCCAGACCAGGGGGTTGCGATCGATGTGGCTGGGCAAACTCCAATCGGGATCCATCTGATGTGCCCCTAAGACATCCCGGACTTGCTTTGATTTGGCTTGCCCAGAACTCGCACTCACCTCAAAGGCTGCATAAAGATCCTTTGAACTAATATGTGGGTCTTGAGCGGGATCAAAGAGAAAATTGATCATCCCGATCGCATGGGTAATGCCGCAAGCCCAAGTTTTATCCTGACCACTTGCTAAAGGAGAAGGTCTTTTCCGACAAAGCGCTGCCGTTGCAAAGCGAATCAACTGAGCATACTCATCATTCAAATGCTTTTGGCAAACAGCATCGGTTATCGCCACAATCCGATCGAACTTCTCCTTCATCCCTTGAGGCACATCCTCAGATTTCTTGGTTTTCGCCATCGGTTTATCCCTCTTTGTCCCAGTGAGCTACACCTGTCCAGTGTGCGTGATCGACTTTCAACCACTGATATCAGATTTTGATCAGGAATGACAGAGTTTGGGAGGAGGATGGGCGATCGTTATGACCCAATCCAGGTTTACAAGGAGCTTAATAGTAGGGGCTGATATCACAGCAGCTTTCTAGAGCGATCGCCCCAAACCCTTCCAGTGTCCCAATCGAAGCAGAAAAAACGTTTTTTCTCTAACTGCTCTACAAAAAAGAAAACCCCTATTTCAGGGGTTCCCAAGACATATTTTCAATAAAAATTGACCGCTTTTGCTGCCAGAGTTCCCTTAAAAAACCTACAAACCAATCTGGATAATAACTTGAGCCTTCCCAAAAAAACTTTTGCAAAAGTGTTGACAGTTACAAATCTGTTCGCTACATTAGTAAAGCGGTCGAGAGGAGCCAAGCGAAAGCGAAGCGGAGGCGACCACTGAACCTAGAAAAGATAATATAGTTTGAAAGCCAGAA
>JALOOP010000504.1 GCA_025454315.1 Oculatellaceae cyanobacterium Prado106 | reverse complement strand
TAGAGAGATTCACCGCTTCAACACAACCACGAACACCTTCGTCGTTCGGGATATTAACCCTGGTGCCGCTAGCTCAAATCCGGTTCGGCTGACGAACATTCAAGGGGTTCTGTTCTTTATTGCAGATAATGGCACAGATGGTTTGGAGGTCATGTCTCTATAGTCAATTCTGTAGTCGATTCTGATAAGGTCTGCTGTCAATCGCAGTCAACCTAATCAGCCAAATATGAAATGGGGTGCCATCCTAGAGGTGGCACCCCATTTTTTACTCGTGTTTAAGCCGATCGCCCTTCCTCAAGTTGGCAAAGGATTGGTTTCTGGCTTTCTGAAAGTCGGCAACTCAACCATAGCTAGCGATTGACGCTTCTTGGGTGGGCGCAGCGGATAGACGATCGGGGAGGGCGAATTCCCCGAGTGATGGATAAAGGGAGGTGTCGCTGCGCGCTGAGGTTGGGGATTCTGCGCTTGGGGTTGGGCAGCAGGAGGATTAGACAGGAGGGGAGCAATGGGTTTTGATTTAGGAGTTGTTGCTTTAGCAGCCGATCCTTTGGGAGCCGCCGCTGCAATAACAGAAGCGATTGGAGTGACGGGTGGTGCAACAGGTTCAACTTCAATCGGCTGGGTTTCAACCGACTGGATTTTAGGGGATTGAATCGGAGCCTTTTCCGCAGCCGGGGCAGGCGGTTGGGGCAGTTCTTCCGTCGTTGCCCAGGGGTCAGGAGCCGTCATGGCATCGGGCAGATGGGGATTTGCCTCTTGCAGGGCGTTAAAGTCGATGGCTTCAAAGGCATCGAAGTCACCGGAGAGGCTGGCTTTGACCATATCTTCGGTGGAGACATCGATGAGGCGAGCGAGGTCTTGCCAGAGTGCATCTTCGTCGTCGGCCATGGGCAGGTCGAGTGGGGGTTCGCTGGCGGGTGCGACAGGTTCGCTGACGAGTTCTTGGACGGGGGTGATTTGAGGTTCGTTGGGGGAGGGGGCGATCGCACCATCCCCCACACCCATCTCCACAGGCTGAGTCCCCTCTGCAAAAATCGATCGCGCCAACATCTCAGCCAAGGGTTGCACCACTTCATCGATCTGCTGCTTAAGCGCTGGATCGGAAGCCATCGCTGCGACTAGTTCTGGATCGACCGAGGAAAGTTCGCTCGGCTCTGGCTCATTCAAGATTTCATGAATCTGAGTGACCGGAGCAGTGGTAGCTATCTGAGGCATCTCCGCATCAGACTGCTCCAGCGTTGCAGGGGTGTTGAGACTGTGAATCAGATCCACTAGCTCTTGGTGAGCCTGTTCGGGCGCATTAGGCAGTTCGGACGGTAGATCCTGGTTGATGGCAACACGCTGCAAAACTTCAATAATGGGTTCTTCGGGGGCAAGTACCGTTGGCTGAGGCGCTGGAACGTCAGGGGTTTGAATATCGGGCAACGCAAAGGAAGGCAGATTGAGACGAGTCGTGGAACGAGGACAATCAACAGCGGTGAGGTTGTCTAGGTTTTCCTCCGGGAACTGCTGAGAATCATCGTGGCCTTGTTGCAGTACTTCAGCAGCAAAGTTCATCCAGGGGAGGGGGGCGATCGCCTGCTTTCCGGGAGCAGACCAGGGTTTAATGCGCTGAGCTTTGGGCAGGAAGAGATAATCGGCGGCAATTTGCGCGGTTGCCACATCAGGAGTCGCGTCATACTGCGGTGCAGGCACTTCCAGACATTTTTCCAAAGCAGCTTTGAATTGCAGGGTGTAGCGCTGTTGGCGATACAAACGAGACTGGAGGTCACGGCCATTACCTTCAGCCTGGTGCAGCAGTTGGGTTTGCTCGGTATAGCGCTGTTGTAGTAATGCAGTTTCTCGTTCAAGTTGAGCGACGCGCTCTTGGCTAATTTCCAGTTGGTCGGTCAGCGTTTCGACCAGGATTTGCTGACGCTGATTGGTTTGGTGGGCAAATTCTAGTTGGTTATAGAGGGTTTTGATTTGCTCTTGGGCAGCCGATAAATCTTGGGGCAGTGGCTCATCGGCGTAATGGACAGCGGCACTGGCCACCAGGGATAAATGATTTTGTTCTAAAGCTTCTTCCAGTTGAGAGACGCGATCAAGCAATGCGCTATTGCATTGGTTGAGTTCTTGAATCAGGCTAATCAGGTCTTGCAGATCGGGCGGTTGGTTTTGGCTTAAGGCTTCTTCGGAACGGGCAACGATACCGTCAAATTCAGCCGAAAGATGGGCGGTGATGGGGTCGATCGCATGTTGAGGTGTTGATCCTTGAGCTTGCAAGGAATTGGGGTGAACTTGAGGATCGATCGCATCAGCCTGAGTGACCTGAGTTTCCTGGCCTTCCTGAATTCCGGTAAAGGGGTCTTCCCAACCGGATAAATACACATCCATCGAATCGGATTGGTCTTGGGCGTTAAATGGAACGTTCGCTTCACTCATGGTTTTCACTCTAGGGCAGACTCTGGACAGCAAAACTGAATTTGGAAGGGTGGGCGGGGGTGAACCAACCCTGAATCACAATTTCCAAATTTGACCTCTATTTAGTAGCACATAAACTGAATTTGGCAACATTTTTTTTGAGGGAGTGGGGAGTGGGGAGTGGGGAGATGGGGAGGTGGGGAGTAGGGAGGGAAGGAGGTGGGGAGATGGGGAGGTGGGGAGGTGGGGATTCGCTGGGTGTTTATTGGTTTTGTTACTTTGAGTTTCTATGGTTTTTATCTGGAGAGGCTGACAAATGTTTTTCTCAGTGATTGGCCATCATGGCTGGATTGTGGAGTGGAGGCGGGTTGTTACGTTGCTAAGCAGGTTAATGGTTGGATTTCTGCTGAGAACTTTGAATGGAAGGATAGTCATGCAGAAAGTAGAGGATCAGGAATTTTTCTCGTAACATCCCTGATCCTCTACTTGTGTTGAATGAATTGAGGGCGATCGCCCCATCTCTATCCCAAAATCTCCATAGCTCCTGCAAACACACGCTGGGCAGGTCCGGTCATGTAGACTCGTTGATCGGTTGCTGACCATTCGATGTCTAGGCAGCCTCCGGGAAGCTCGACGGTGGCGTGGCGATCGCACTTTCCAGCCAGCACCCCTGCCACCACCGAGGCGCAGGCTCCCGTACCACAGGCTAGGGTGATACCGGCACCTCGTTCCCAAACGCGCATTTTCAGATAGTTTGGGTTCACCACCTGAATAAACTCGGTGTTAATGCGTTTAGGAAATGCAGAAAAATGCTCAAATTTTGGCCCAATCTGTTCCAGGGGAATGGCGGCAACATCGTCCACAAAGGTAATGCAGTGTGGATTTCCCATGCTGACACAGGTAACTTGCCAGGATTGACCTGCAACTTCGATCAGTTGGTTGACCACCTGCTGGTCAGGCGCGGTTATAGTTGTGGGGATTTCTCCGGACAGGATCCAGGGTGAACCCATATCTACTCTGACTTGCCCATCCGCTGCAAATTTGGGCACCATCACGCCTGCTAGCGTGTGAATTCGGTAGGCGGGTGCAGCCGTGCCTTTGTCCTGAATTTCCAGGTCGGCAATGAAGCGCGCCAGACAGCGAATGCCGTTGCCGCACATTTCTGGTTCTGAGCCGTCGGAGTTGAAGATCCGCATGGTGTAGTCGGTGTCTGCTTGACCTGGGAGGGCAAAGATGATCCCATCGGCTCCGATACCGAAGTGGCGATCGCACCACACCACCGCCTGTTCTGGCGTAATCAGCGGCTCTGTTTGATTGCGGTTATCCACCAGAATAAAATCGTTGCCCAAGCCGTGGTATTTAACAAAAGGAATCATGACAGTGCAATAGAGGGTAGGAAGAATTGTGAAGGAACAGTCGGGGCAAACCTTGGGCAATAGTCGGAATAGACTGGCGCGTTGTTGAGATATGTCGTTGAGATATGTTGACGGGAGTCAGGCCAAAATTTGCCTTTAGCGATACAGTCTTTAAAGCCTAGGTTGGAATTTCTCAAGTTTAATTTGGGTTTTATAGGAGATGAATATAGACTCCTAGAATACCGCTTGGAGTCTATCCTTGTATCTCTTTCTAGATTTTAGAAAGACAATCACCCGAATCCCTATCCTCTATTTTGCTGTAACTACCATGTCTACCGACCTCGAAACGGGACTTCCCAGCATCCGCCAAATCCAGAACTTGATTCGGGACGAAAAAGAAGTCGAGATGAAACTCTTGACCAACGATTTGCTCACAGGCAAAATCCGCTGGCAAGACCAAAATTGCATTTGCATGGTTGACCACTATGACCAGCCCACCGTAATTTGGCGGCAGGCGATCGCCTACATGAAACCCAAACCCTAAGCTCTAAAACGCTTTCACCTCTTTTTCATCCATTGCTGCAATGACGACTCCCACCCAACCCCCTGAAGACTTCGATCGCAAACTCGATCGCATCGCCGAAACCGCCGATCGCATCGAGTTTCAAATTGGCCAACTAACTGAAGGCATCACTGAACTCAGATTGCTCGTCCGAGAACAATTAGCCGTGGCTCAACAACAAGCGCAATCTGCACAGAAACAAGCAGAAGCCGCCCAGCAACAAGCGGAAGCCGCACGGCAGCAAGCGGAAACCGTCAAGCAACAGGCTGAAACCGTCAGGCAGCAGGCTGAAAGCATCAATCGTCTGCTGGCTCTCTATGAGCTAGAGCGCAGTCGTTCTGCTTAGGCACACGATAACTGCATCCTGGGTTGGAATCGGGAGAACGAAACCGCTGAAGAACTTGATGTTGGATTTCATGACCTTAACCCAACCAACACAATTGGCTCTCAATATTT
>JALOOP010000100.1 GCA_025454315.1 Oculatellaceae cyanobacterium Prado106 | reverse complement strand
ACGCTGGAACACGCTAGGGCCAAGCTCAATCTCTGTTTCATTCGCTTGATGGTCAAGCGCTTAGCGGCCTAGAAAAGATGTCAAATGGATTCTATAAGCCCTCTCCCTTTCCCCTTTCCCCTTTCCCCTTTCCCCTAACGGATAAGGATGTGGGTCAATTCCAGCCGTTGAGTTGAATCAAACGTACTACTAAGCCCGTCGCGAATACTACCCAGGCCAATACTAAAGCCCCGATCGCCATTGCCCCTGCTGAGACTCGCCGCATCTTCCAGGTCACCCATCCCGCCAGAATCAGCGTCAGCACATTACCTATCAAACTCAAGGTTCGACTATTGAAGGCCAATGTCCAAAAAGGATACAAACAACAAAACACCGCCAGCCCCGTCACCCAACCCGCCCGCGAAGGCGCACCCCTACGGCTCTGAACGATCGCCAACCACCGCGCCGCCCCCAATGCCGCCAGCAGAATCAGCCACACTCCCCCGATCGCCCATCCCGGCGGTGCCCAAGTGGGCTGTAGCTCAGCCGGGTCATTGCCAGCCCCCCAACCCAACGCTAACGTAATGGCGTTAATGACCGCTGCTAGGACAGCAAAAAACAGCATATTGCTAATCAGACCTAGAAGATTAGGACGATTCAGCAGAGCAGGACGATTCAACAGAGACATGGGGATCAGGCTCCAAACGAGGGATGTTCTGGGTGATGTTCCGGGTGAGGTTCTGGGTGATATTCTAGGTAATGTTTTGGATGATGCTCTGAGTCGTGTTTTGGGCGATCGCAGTAATTAACGCCTCGGGATCAAGCGGTTTGGACAAATGGTGTTGAAAGCCTGCTTTTATTGCTTGCTGCTGGTTGTATTCTCCCGCATAAGCTGTGAGTGCGATCGCCCAAAGCCTTCTTCCGGTCTGGGTTTCCTGGGCGCGAATTTGTTCCATCAGCATATAGCCATCCATTTCGGCCATGCCAATATCACTAATCAACACTGCAAACTCCGATTGCTGAAGCGCTTCTAGAGCCTCACTCGCAGACCCTACCGAAGTGGCGATCGCCCCCTCTTGCTCTACAATAAACTGCACCAGTTCCCGCGCATCCCCCTCATCATCCACAATCAAAATTTGCAGTCCTTGCAGAGAACTGGGCTGGGGCAGCAAACAGGAGGGCGATCGCTCTGCAATTGGCGATCGTTGCACCAACGGCAACCGCACCGTAAAAGTCGCGCCTTGTCCCTCTCCCGCACTCTCCACCTGCACCGTCCCCCCATGTAATTCCACCAACTGCCGGACGATCGCCAACCCCAACCCCAACCCGCCAAACTGCCGAGTCGTCGAAGAATCCGCCTGCTGAAACCGCTCAAAGACATAGGGCAGGAATTCGGGACTGATGCCTTTTCCGGTGTCTGTGACTTGGATTTGGGCGTGAGTGGGGGGAGTAGGGAGTGGGGAGTGGGGAGTGGGGAGTGGGGAGTGGGGAGTGGGGAGTGGGGAGTGGGGACTTGGGGAAGATCCAGGAAAAGATCTAAGAGAATATCCAGGATCTTCCCCTTTCCCCTTTTCCCCTTCCCCTTTCCCCTTTTCCCCTTCCCCTTTCCCCTTTTCCCCTCCCCCCTTTCCCCCTGCATCCTCCACCTGACTCAAACGCACCTCCACCCGTCCTCCCTGGGGTGTAAATTTGATGGCGTTGGTGAGTAAATTCCAGGTGATTTGTTGGAGTCTTCCGGTGTCTCCTAGGACAGTGCCGATCGCGTCATCCAGTTGGAGTTGGAGGGTGATGGATTTGGCTTCGGCGGCTAGTTTGACGGTGTCGATCGCCGCTCGGATGACCGTGGCGAGATTCACAGGGTCAGAACTCAAGGTCAGCTTTCCGCGTAGAATTCGGGACACATCTAGCAGGTCGTCAATCAGTTGGGTTTGCAGTTCAGCGTTGCGCTCAATGATGGAGAAGGCTTGTTGGGTTTTGTCTGTGTCCAGTTGTCCTGTTTGCAGCAACTTGATCCAGCCGAGGATGGGATTGAGCGGTGTTCTCAGTTCATGGGAGAGAACTGCTAGAAATTCATCTTTGATGCGGTTGGCTTTTTCGGCTTGCTCCCGTGCAGACTGTTCTCTTTGCAGAAGTTGTTCCCGTTCGGTGGCGGCTTGTTGTCGGGCTGAAATATCTCGAAAGAAAAGATTGAGTCCATCCCTGGAAGGGTAGGCATGGATTTCTAGCCACAGTTGTAAGGGTTCATACAACACTTCAAATTCGGCGGGAATGCCTGTTGCGATCGCCTCTCGATACCGCTGCTCAACGATGGTTCCCTCAGACCAGGGCCAGACTTCCCAGTGGGTTTTGCCGATAAAGTCAGCGGCAGGCCGATGATTGAGTTCTATTGTTGCCCGATTCACATCCGTGATCCGCCACTCAGCATCCAGTGCCACAAAACAATCTGTCGTGCTGTTGAGAATTTCGATCGCCCGTTGTGCAGCCTGATCCCTGGCCTGCCGCGCTAGATCGGCCTCATCCTTGGCGGCTTGTTCCCGTTGCAAAAATCCGGCTCGTTCTGCTTCTGCGGCTTTGCGTTGGGTAATATCCTGTAGGTTGCCCAACATGCGGATGGGCTGGTTCTCAGCGTTGAGATAAACCCGTCCCCGCGAATCTACCCAGCGTATCCCCTCGGGATGGAGGACTCGATATTCAACGGCGTAGTCTTGGCCTTGTTGCAATGCTTGTGTCACCTGTTCATCGACAGAGGGGCGATCGGTGGGGTGAATTTTGTCGAGCCATTGGTCATAGGAAATCTCAGAGGCATCTGGCGACAACCCTAGAATCTGGTTATATTGCGGCGACACATAGGCTTTGTTCGTCACCAAATCCCAGTCCCAACAGCCAGACTGCGTTGCCTCTTGCACCAGTTCCAAGCGGGAATTCTGTTCGCGCAAATCGGCTTCCTGCTTGGCCATTTGACTCATGACAAACCGCAGTTCCATCTCATCGACCACGATCACCGCCAAATCCATCAAGATCTGCTGCTGATCCACCGTAAACGAGTCCCGAGGTTGGGTATCGAGCAAACACAACGTCCCCAGGTTAAACCCATCCCGAGTCAACAGGGGTGCGCCTGCATAGAAACGCAACCCCGGCTCACGCATCACAAAAGGATTACAGACAAACCGCTCATCTAACCGGGCATCAGGAACCACCAGGATCTCGTCGAACAACAGCGCAAAGCTGCAAATCGTGGCATCTCGTGCCACTTCGGGCGGCTCAAACCCATAGCTCGACTTAAACCAAGCGCGCGATTCATCCACCAGAGACACCAGGGCGATCGGCACCTGAAATAACCGAGCCGCCAACGCCGTGATCCGATCAAACGCCATCTCGGGAGGCGTATCCAAAATCTGGTACCGATGTAGCGCCGCTAAACGTTCTGCCTCATTCTCTGGCAGAAGGTCGAAATTCGTCGGGGGTAGGGGCGATCGCTGTTGCATAAAAGAAGCCAAGATCTGAACCAATATACACCAGGTTTAGGCTACCTTGAGGTGTTCAATGATGCTCTAAAAAGGTAAGCGATCGCACCATCTGTATCCTCATCTGGCAGGTGGCTCAATGATGCGTTCCTTCGCTCACCTATCCCACGATAAAGAGCTATCCAGGTTGGTCGATGATGCGTTACGCTGCGCTAACACATCCTACGATAACTACGATAACTACAGGGCAACTGGAAGCTGAATAGTGAACGTTGATCCCTGTCCTTCACCCTGGCTTGACACCTGAATCGTACCGCCATGAAGTTCGACCATGTGACGCGCGATCGCCAACCCCAACCCCAACCCGCCAAACTGCCGAGTCGATGTGCCGTCCGCCTGCCGAAAATGTTCAAACACATGGGGCAAAAAGGCTGAGTTAATGCCCACTCCGGTATCTATAACTTGCAGTTGCACCAGACTTTGGCTTTCTTTCTGAACCTGGTTCAGTCGAACCACAATTCTGCCGCCCTCTGGTGTAAACTTGACGGCATTCGAGAGCAAGTTCCAAATCACCTGCTGCAAGCGCGTTGCATCGCCTCGAATGGGTGGAATTCCCTGTCCAACTTCTACCTCTAGACGGATGCGCTTTGCATCGGCAGCGCTTATTACGGTGGCGATCGCAGCCCTCATCGGTTGCCCTAAATTCACGGGTGTCAACTGGAGATGGAACGCTCCCCGCAGCAGTTGCGCCACGTCTAGCAAATCTTCGACCACTTGGCATTGGCGTTGGGCATTGCGTTCGATGGTGGCGATCGCCATAGACACTTTGTCGCTGTCAAGTTCCTGCGTTTGCAATAAACGACACCATCCTAAAATTGGATTCAACGGCGTTCGCAGTTCATGGGAGAGCGTCATCAACAGTTCGTCTTTGATTCGATTCGCTGTTTCGGCTTCTGTCCGGGCTGTTCGCAGGGTCTCTTCCATGCGTTTTCGCTCAGTGATATCCATGGCAATGCCCACCATCCGAGCAGGTTTGCCATCGACATTGCAATAAACATTGCCCTTCAGCCGAATCCAGCGATCGCCCTCTCCCTCAACCCGCTCCCATTCTCCCGGCAACCGAATTTCCAGATCATAATCCGTCGCTGCTGCAATCCCCTGCTGAATGGCTTGATCGATCGCCATTCGATCCTCCGGATGCACCCAGTCCAGAAACCGTTCGTAGGTGACCGCCGCATGGGCAGGCGCACCAAACAATGTTTTGCAGCGAGTAGACCAGACCAACTGATGCGCTTCCAGATCGTAGTCCCACCAGCCCAAATCAGCCCCTTCTAGGGCAAGCTGCAGGCGTTGGGTGCGATCGCGCAGGGCTTGATTTTCAGCAATCAGTAAGTTCAACGCCGACTCCACTTGAAACGGAGCCGTAGGCAATTCATCATGGGGCGGAGTTGTTTTCGGTCTGCCTATCCCGCCAACAGGTTGCATCTCATGGGTGTAAAGAGTTCCACTCAATGAAGCCGATTGGGGCACTTCCATTAACGTGGTCAGCACGGCATAGGGCTGATCATGTCCATTCTGAAACATGGGCTGTGAATTGAGCAGCAGCCACACCAATGTACCGTCCGGCTGATAAAAGCCCATCGTCACGTCCCGACAGGGCTTGCCCGTAGTGAGCGCTACCATCGCCGGATGCTCCTCGCCCGGAAAGGGCGTGCCATCCTGCCGCACCACTCGCCAATGCTCACTGGTCGATCGCCATCCTGTCATCTGATCAGCCGTCATGCCCATCAGCCGTTCTGCATCTGCATTACAGGCCGCAATACAACCATCGGCCAACTGTAGCACCATGCCCACCTCAGAAGTGGTGTGCGGATTCAGTGGCTCCAAATCGTTTAAGTTCTCAATGGGGTAAGCCAAACTGGATAAGTTACGCGATAGGGAATTGAAGGGGGAGAGTGCCGTTGGGGCTGTTGAGGCCATTGGTGTCGTCAGGGTTGTCGAACCAGAAGGAGGATTCGACGAGGGGCTGGACGAGGAACTGGACGGCAACGAATTCAGGAAATCAGTCATCATGGATCACGACCTGCAGCACGAAGAGCAAGAACACAGTCAGCACACTAGAGGGAGGGAAGAAGTGATAGAGGATTCATCGTAGCGGTTTATTTTACGTTTACGCTGAATCAATCTCTTAATCATCCACTACTTTTACCTCGGCCATCTGCTGATGTCTTCTTATCCAAGAAGTACTTTGAACGTAAATGTTCCTCTTGTGCCCCAACTGAAAGAGAGATTGCTGGGAGAGGGATTTTTTAGGTTGTTGAAGGGCGATCGCTAGAGAAATTAACGGATTTCCCCAGCGATGCACCATTCGACAGAGTACTCCTACTCGTGTCGCAAGCTGATCTTGAAACCCATCAGGATACAACTCTTGAGGCAAACCCAACGGTTGCCAAAGGTGATAACGGGATATTAAAAAATGCTCTTCTAACACGGATGTAAATAATTAGGGTGATAAACATTAAAATGTGATTAGAAGATAACCGATCATATTATTAAAACACTCTATCTTACGAGATATCGTCAATCATCCTAACGACAGATTTACAGATTAACTGGGTAATTTCAGGTGGGGCGATCGCATTCAGTAACATAGATCAATGTCACTGAAATCAGCCCAAGCCCTCGACGAACCGCCCCCTAAATTCCCCAACTTTGGGGGACTCTGAAATCAGCCCAAGCCCTCGACGAACCGCCCCCTAAATTCCCCAACTTTGGGGGACTCTGAAATCAGCCTAAGCCCTCGACGAACCGCCCCCTAAATCCCCCAACTTTGGGGGACTTTGAAGGTTCGGCTCCCCCAAAGTTGCTACCGTGTACACACAAGTCTAACTGGCTTCGCTGTTGAGTTTTTGCCCCCCCGCCCCAACTTTGGGGAGCCGAGCCTTCACAGAGTCTTTCATGAGTTTTCAAAGGAGAAATTCCAGGAGATTCATCGGATTCAAAGTCCCCAAAGTTGGGGGATTTAGGGGGCGAGAACCTCGAAGCGAAGCCGATCGAGATTTGTGTGTACACAGTAGCCCAAAGTTGGGGGTTGGGGGGCGGTTCGGATCGTTATTTCAGTGACACTGTAGGATACCAAAAGATTACGCCTTTAGGGGGTAGCAAAACGCAGAACGAGCAAAGTGCCAATGATATGGCCGAAGCTCATAGCCGCCAAAAAACCCGCCGTACTAATATGGTTGAACAAGGACGAAAACGGCCCCAGCGGCATTTTAGGCCCCACATGGGGATGTTGGATCGTGCGACTGGCCACCAACAACACGAATAGACAGGAACCACTGATCAACAGAGGCCGCAGCCAATTTGCATACTCAATCGGCTGATGAGTATCCAGTTGAGCAAGTAGTCCTAGCAGATGAATTAACACAACAATCTCCTTTTGTCTTTAAATTGACACATACTTGAAATTGACACATACTTGTGGAGGCTTAGCTATGGACGCTTAACTATGGACGCTTAACTATGGACGCTTAACTATGGACGCTTAACTATGGACGCTTAACTATGGGCAGTGGAATGTGAGCTACAGAATACTGGATTCCGCAGCCCACCGCTCATTGACCTTGGATTAACCAAGTCATTACAGAATGATCTTTGAATCAACGCTGTGAGCTATTCTGTGGCGATTTCCTCTTCTCGGCTGCGTTCCTCAGAGAATTCCTTGAGCCGGGAAACCACGTTATACTCATCGGCATCTGCGTGGGTCTTTCCAGTGGCGTTTCCTTCCACTGTACCGCCGATCGCCTGCCAATCCTGCAACCCGCCTTGGAGTTCAGCAACCCGGTTGAAGCCAAAGCCTCGAATCAGGTTGGCCGCTTCTAGGGTTTGCTCATCGGTATCCCCATAGACATACATATCTCGGTTGATGTCTACTCGGGGCTGATCGCCGTTGTGTAAACTCTCCAAGGGCAACGACATTGCGCCGAGGATGCGACAAGCTTGGAAGGCGGTGCGATCGCGCACATCAAAAACAGTCAGTGCGGGTTCTCCCAGATCCAGTCTTGCCTTGAGTTCATGGGCATTGGCATGGGGATGAAACTCGGGAGGCGTGGGCGTAATGTTGGGCAGCTTTTCTTTAATAGATTGGATGGTATCTTCGATTTTAGACATTTTAATGATCCTCCTTTTTCAGTAGAACTTTCGGGATTGATGGGATGAGTATGCAGCAGATGCGCCGCTACATACCCATCTATTCCTTAGTGAAGCAACGCCTATTCACCCACCGGGACAACCATTCCTGGCATGGGAATTTCGGGTTCAAACTCGGTTTTTGCGGCCTGACATTGGGGACAATGCCACTCATCGGGCAGCGTCTCAAACGGTAGACCCGGTTCAATCTGGGCAGTCGGATCACCCTCAGCCGGATCATAGACATAGTTGCATACTTTGCAAATATACTTTTCCATGGTTCATTCCTTGTTATTAGAGTGTCATTGAAGTTGCAATGAGGTGTTAAATTTCACCTGGCTTGATTTCTGCGCTGCTGCCCATGGGAGACACCAGATCGCGGAAGAAGGTCATTTGCTGCTGAAAGTCTAGCGCTTTAATCTGACCAAACAATTCTTCTGCTGGAGCCGAAAGCTGATAGTTTTCTGGCATCGGAGTGACGCTGCCCTCATCCATGCCTTGCGCCAGCAAATACCAGAACAGCAGCTTCGTCGTGTCGCTCAAAGCGCTGTACTCGCGGGTAAGCTGGGTGTTTTTGCGCTCGATCAGGTCGCGCTGAAGTTGCAGTTGCTCTTCGTGGGACAAGTCTTTGACCTGATTGAACAACCCTTCTGCGATCGCCGGAGACACCGTACTCGCAGCCGGGGCAGCGGGTGTAATGGAATCTCCCATCTCTTGATAAATGAAGTAAAACAGCGCCAACTGTTGATCAACCTCTAAATTCTGAAAGTTTTGCACATACTCGGGCAAAAGATCGGAAGTGGTATAGGTCATGTAAATCTCCTTGATATCGCTGAATAAAGGACTATGTAAGGACTATGTAAGGACTATGTATCTTATGGTTATGGGAATTTTTAACCTTATGCGTGGGCTTTATACCTGAGCTTTACGCCTGAGCTTTATGCCTAAGCTATGTATCCTAAAAACGCTTTATGGTTAAGCGTCTTTAATGGGACAAACGATTGCTTGTCAGTCCAAAACATATCAAGAAGCCCAGTTAAGGTAATCTCGCTAAGGATAGAGCTAAACGAATACTCCTTGAAAATTCTTGAACAATCTAAAACAACCTAGAACAACCTAGAACAACCTAGAAAAACCTAGAACAACACATTTCACTAAAAGCAACACCTAGACACTCGTTGTTAAATTCATTTGAAGGTTTACTCAGTTATTCAGTTATTCTCAGCTTCATATTTGTTAAGAAGATTCACCAAAAAGAAAATAGATCAGATACCTCTGGAATACCTCTGAGATACCTCTAAGACACCTCTAAGACACCTCTAAGACACCTCTATTGCCTCGGCAATCAAAGAGAATTCACTCCGAACCGCCCGCCCTATCGGGAAGCAAGCTACATCCCCCAACCCCTTCTCCCTAAGGGAGAAAGGGAGCCGGATTGAAGTCCCTCTCCCTGGGGAGAGGGATTTAGGGTGAGGGTAAATGCATTGTATTTGATTGCCGAGGCAATAAGATACCTCTAAGACACCTCTAATAAATCCTTTAAATCCCTGTGCGTCAAAGTGTAGAGCGTCTGAGGCAAGGGAATCAATCAGAGGCTAGAGGCTGGTTCTTAATGAATTTTATAAAATCAACCATAAGTCCGTTAGGCGTAATCCAGTGGATTAATGGTTGATTCAGCAGTTTCAAATGCTGAATTTCATTAGATTCCGCTCTTTTTTGTAATTATGCTGATGCTGTGTAGCGCTGATTAAAAGATTTATTTGAAGATTTATTCGAGATGAATTAGAAGATTAATTGAAAGATTAATTGGAAGATGAATTGGAAGGGTTTTCTGAAGATCAGGCTGCACACAATTTTCAACCTTTAGAAGTGCCTTTTCGCTCTGCTCATTTTGGGCAGCAAGAGCTATGTCCTCACGCTGTTTAGTGTTGCTTGAAGATCATCCATTTGAAGCGGAAACGATTCAGCGAATCCTTCTAGAAAGCGGCATTCACGCTGAACTATTGTCCGCTAGAAATCACGCGGCCTTTCTCAAGCTAATGAACAGCCGAAAGGTTGACTTGATTCTGGCTCATGACTCCCTGCTGGGCTTTTCGGCTTTAGCAACGGCTCATGTGCAATGGGCTGAAATTCCGTTCATCTTCATCACGGCATCCATCGGCGAGGAACAGCCGATCGCCCTCCTCAAAAGTGGGGCAACCGACTATGTGCAAAGGCACCATCTAGAACTGCTAGCCCCTATCGTCCAGCGCGCACTCCACGAAGCTCAAGAACGCTGCGATCGCCAAAAAATACAGCAAAAATACCATCTCCTGCAAAAACGCGAGCGCCAATACCTCGACTGGTTAGCCGCTGTTGCCGTCAAGAATGCTCAAATCCACGAATCTGCCCAGCAAGCTCGATCCGCAGCAGAAGCCGCCCAGGAAGCCGCACAAATTGCCAACCAGATGAAGGACGAGTTTCTAATTGTGCTGTCCCATGAGTTGCGATCGCCCCTCCATCGTATCCTCGGCGGACTGCAACTCCTCAGACAAGGCCAACTCAACCCCCAGATGCAGTCAGAAGCACTGAACCTGATTGAACGAAATGCCACCCTGCAAGCCCAACTGATTGAAGATCTCCTAGACATCTCCCAGTTGATGCAAGGCAAGCTGACTCTGGAAACGGTTCCGGTCAGTCTCGCTCCCTTGATTCGAGCCGCCGTCGAAACCGTCAGCCCAGCCGCAGCAGCAAAAAAAATTGCCATTGCGCTCCACCTTGATCCAGATAGGGGCATTGTCATGGGGGATGCCACCCGCCTGCAGCAGGTAATCTGGAATCTACTGAGCAATGCTGTAAAGTTTACGCCTAGTGGAGGCCGAGTTGAGGTCACTTTGACCGTCATCAGCGGATATACTTGCGATCGCCCTCCAGAAAGTTTTGCCCAGATCCAGGTCAAGGATACGGGCAAAGGGATTAACCCCGAGTTTTTGCCCCATGTGTTTGATTATTTTCGACAGGAAGAGAGTTCGACGACGCGATCGTTTGGGGGGCTGGGGTTGGGGTTGGCGATCGCCCGTCGCATCGTAGAACTGCACAGCGGCACCCTCAAAGCCGAGAGTATGGGGGAAGGACAAGGCGCGACCTTTACGCTTTGTTTACCGATTCTGACGGCTGACGCGCCTGATTTGTGTTAACTGAGCGATTAACCTAGAAACGAACCTTGGGATTGCAGATCGGGGCTATGAAATATTGGGTGGCGGCTATGCCGCCCAACATTTCATAGCTGAATTCAGCAACGCCCGAACCTTTAGGGTCGATGATACGGGTTTAATTAGATTTTTTTCGATTAGCCGGACAACGTGGGAAGAATGGCAAGATGGGGAAGAGGGTCATGGAGGTGACACAGCTTTGTTTCTGTTCCAGAAGTAAGGTTGCTTGCCGATGACCACTAGATCTCCTGATTGCTTGGTCGACTCATGAATGGAGCGATCCATTGATCCAGAAACCCATGCTGAAACTTGCTAAAACCTGCTAAAACTCATTCAACGACCTTATTTCAAATCATGGTTTCTCCAGATTCTATCCCAAGTCAACTCCAACGTTCGTTTCTTGCAGGCGCTCTGTATACGGATGCGGATCTTTTGCCGTTGGAACAGCAGCATATTTTTCGGCAAACCTGGCTGTATGTGGGGCAGGCGGAAGACCTGATGCGATCGTCAACCGTCCGGGCGATCGAGGTTGCAGGCACCAGTGTTTTAATCACTCGGGATCAGGATAGCACGCTCCGTGCCTTTCATAACCTCTGTCCCCATCGGGCTGCGTTGTTTTGCCGTGAACCGGGAGCCTATGCGCTAAAGCATCTGGTTTGTCCGTATCATGCCTGGACTTATAGTTTAGCGGGTAATTTGGTGGGGGTTCCCCAGGAGGAGCGGTTCTCAGAGGATTTTTGTCGATCGGATTATGGGTTAACCCCAGTGCGATTGGAGCAATGGCAGGATTTTGTATTTCTCTGTTTTTCCCAGACGGCTCCATCACTGATGGAATATTTGGGACGCATTCCAACGATGCTGAATCGTCATGTGACCGCCCAAACCAGACTGCTGCTCAATCTGCACTATTCGGTGCAGTGTAACTGGAAGGTGTATCACGACAATACGCTCTGTGACTATCATGTGGCGATCGCCCATCGCAACACCCTTGACCCGGTACAAGGCCCCGTCGATCGTTATGAATATGAATTTGATGAATTTGTGAATCTGCTGTATACGCCGACGACTAAGGAATGGCGATCGCAGAACCCAATCCTAGCGGGGCTAGATGAGCGGGGACGAGAGGGCTTTTTTACCTTTGGGATTTTTCCCAATGTGCATTTGCTGGGCTTGCCCAATGGATTAGTCGTGTGGCTTCGCATTGATCCGGTGACGGTGAACCACTGTCGGCTGAACTTGGAAATCTACGGTGTTCCAGAACTGAGTCCACCGATCGATGAACTATCTCGGGACTTTGCAGCCTTGACTCAGGAAGACATTGTAATCACGGAAGGGGTGCAAAAAGGATATGCCAGTGGGATGTATCGTCCTGGGCCGGCGAATCAATTGGAAGATCGGATCGTTCATCAGCAGAGACTAATCTGGAAATATTTGCAGACAGGGTTGCAGGGCGATCGGTTGACTGTTCTGAACGAAATGAAGGCATTGAAATAGACATTGGAACGGTGGGGGCTTGCTGATGACTTTAGTTTGTCTGCATCTTGGCTTTTGCACAACCTAAGTTTAGGGAGTTAGGTCGTTTAGAGAGTTAGGTCAGAACTTAAGGGAAGTCGTGAAGTGGCGATCGCCCTATCATTCATGAAAATTTACAGTGAATCGTTCCCGATCGTTTCAGGAATCGATTATCGTAAATATCAACGGTGAACCTGATCGGTAATAGTTTTGTGACGTAGCAGAGTTCTGCTACGTCACTGCGATCGCCCCATAAACATTCCAGGAATGCTCGGCTCCCCCAAAGTTGGGGGTTGGGGGGCACGAGAACCAGCGAGGAAGAACTATCAAACGGGTTTATTGAAAGGCGATGAGAACAAAATAGGCAGTGGAGATCGCCGCCAAAATCAAACTCGATCGCGGGACCGATTGGCCACCCTTCAGGGCAACTTTGATGACGGCATCGGCGATGAAGCCTGCGGCTAAGCCATCGGCGACTGAAAAGGTGAGGGGCATTAACAGGATCACGAGAAAAGCGGGGACGGCTTCGGCTAAGTTGTTCCAATCAATGAAGCGAACACAGCTCATCATCAGTACGCCAATCATGATCAGGACGGGAGCGGTGGCAAAGGCGGGAATCGCGGAGAACAGGGGAGCGAACCAGGTGGAGATGAGATAGAGAATGGCGACGATGACGGCGACGAACCCACTGCGGCCACCTTCAAAGATGCCCAAAGTAGACTCCAGGTAGGGAATCACGGGAACGCTGCCGATGAGTGATCCGAAAACGGTGCTAAGAGAGTGGGCGAGTAGGGTTTGCTTGGAACGGTGCAAATCCCCGTTGGGCTTGATCCGATCGACCTGTTGCCCCAGCACATGCAGAGAACCGATCGTATCGGTAAGCGAGACAAACAGCAGCACGAACACGACTGCAATAAAATTACCGAGTTGATTCCAGGTGAGGAGTTGGAATCCGGCGATCGCCTGTCCCATCAACGCCAACGGTAACTCAGGCATGGCCAAAATATCCTGGGGGAAGGGCGCAACCCCATACATCCAGCCCACTCCAGCGGTTGCTAAAATACCCAATAGTAAGGCTCCTTGCATTCGTCGCACGGTGAGGACGGCGGTGAAGAGAATGCCGGCGATCGCAATCAAAGTCACAGGTTCTCGCAAAGACCCGAAGGCCGTGGTCATTGAGGCACTAGCGACAATAATGCCCGCGCCCATGCTGGGTGAATCTACTTTTCCAGAGAGCGCTATGTAGGAGAGAAATAAGCCTAACCCTACCACCATGGCCTGCTTCAGTGAAGCCGGAATGGCATCGGTCAACTGCCGCCGCAAGGAACTAGCCGATAATGCGGTAAACAAAATCCCTTCCACCAGCACTGCCGCCAAAGCTAACCGCCAATCCATGCCCATGCCGAGGACAATCGAGAAGGCAAACAAAGCCGATGTTCCAGCTCCAACACCCACGACAAACGGATAGTTGGCTAGTAGCCCCATGAGAAGACTGGCGATCGCTGAACATAAGGCCACAGAGACTAAAAGTTGACTAAACAGATCACCCGGCTGGCTGAGAAAAACTGCATTACTGAGAACATGAGCAACAACGACAAGCACAGGAGCCGTGGCCATAAAAATTGTGACGCTGGCCAGCAACTCGGTACGATAGTTGGTGCCAAGCTGATGGAACCGGAAGAAGAGGGCGATGCGATCGAGATAAGTGGAGGGTTGGAGTGTCATGGGGAGGGGAGTGGAGGGGGGGAGGGGGGATTCTAAATTAGTTTGTGTCAGAGGTCAGAAATTAGGTCGAATGAACTACTCTATCTAAGATCTATCTATGGAATTGATGGATAAATCATGGATAAATCATGGATAAATCGCTGTCCTCTACTCCCTACTCCCTACTCCCCACTCCCCTCCAATAGATTGCGAGAATCCTAAGCTTTGCCGCAGTTCGAGGATGGTTTTGTGGAGATGGGGGGTGAAGTCGAGGCGGTTGAGGTTTTTGAGGGGGTGCGATCGCCCATATCGAAATCCTGCGTCGAAGAAGTGGAAGTCTTTCCAGGAGAAGCGATACTGGGGGGGATAGAGGGTGGATGAGAGGAGTTTATAGAGGAGGGAATGGAGGGGGGATGCCTGTTCGTCGTTGCCCAGGGTGAATCCGAGGACGAAGGCTTCTTCGGGGAGGTCATGGCGCGATCGATTGAGGATGGCATGGATGAAGTCATGGCCTTGGAGACTGATTTTGCCGGGAAGGGAGAGGGGGCTGTTGGGGTTTTCCACGAGCCAGATGATCCATGGCACATCGTCTTCACCGTCGATGGTTAGGAGTTGTAGCGCTTCGTGGAGGGGGTAAGGATTGAGATCAATGCGGGCTTCTGAGGTCGCGATCGGGTGAGGTTGCTGAAGGTTTGTTGGGTTGGATCGATGAGGCCGCTTGGGTTGAATGGTTGACCAGTTATATTGTGCTATTTTCTGTGCTATTTTCTGTGCTATTTGCTGTGCAATGGATTGTAAATAACACCAAGGGGTGAAGCGTATTTTTTGAGGAATATTATTGTATTGAAGCTGCATGGGGATTCTCCAAACAAGTGAGTTCATAGGAAGGATTAGTGTCTAGTAGAGAACTTAGACAGGCTGGGTATCGCCTCTCCTTGGGTTGGGGGGCGATCGGGGGTTGGGGTGATTTTCAGAGTTGTAGATGGTTGTAGGTTGTTGGGTTACGCTACGCTTCATCCACTTACGATGAAACAGTTAGTCAAAGATGGGTTAGTCGAAGATCAGCCAAGCGGCTAGGCTTCCAGGATTTGGGCGGCGAAGGTGTTGAGGGGGGTGAGGAGGGATTGGATGTGGCGATCGCTCGACACCAGATAACCCGTTTCGCTGACCTGGCAGAGCATCCACCATCCTGAAGAGTATTCCAGTAATTGTTGGATGAGGTTGAGATAGGAGATATTAGGGGCGATCGGGGGGATGCCAAGGAGGTTGAGGCGTTGGTAGATTTGCAGGGCGGCGCAGACGAGTCGGGGGTAAGATCGCGTGGAGAGATGGAAGGGGATTTGATGATCTTGGAGGCGCTGTTGGGCGAAGGCGAGGTTGTGGCGAACGGGTTGGAGGATGAGGGTTTCTTGCAGGTTGGGGACTTGGGTTAGGGTGATCATGGGATTCAATTCCTAGAGTGACGTTAGGGTTAGTTTGGGTGAAATTCTGCATCTGCACAACCTAATTTTAGGGAGTTAGGTCAGAAGTTAAGGGTTTGTGATTGCAGCTATTGAGCGATTTACTGTGAGCCTGTTTTGTCCTACGGGTTTGTAAGGACTGAAGTCCTTACTACAAGCCTGTTCGTAGCCTACGAGCCTGTTTGTAGTGAGGACTTTAGTCCTTGCTGAATCGGTGTGCGTGACTGTGCTGATCGTAGAAATTTATCTTGGGGGAGACATCTGAAGAATGTCTTATCTCTGACTTAACGAAGGGCAGTCGATTCTGGTTAACTTTGGTAGATGAACTGAGCATGTTTACTTAAATCTTTTGGCTTGCGAGGCCTGTTGCAAATAGGGCTGAAGGGTCCAAGTCTTAAGATTTTGCAAGGTTCTGGGTGGTTTTAGGTTTATATCCAGTATGGTGATATCCAGAATGGTAAGTTGGAAGCCTTGTCTGAAGCCCCCTAAGCCCCTTCCTAAGCTCTCTAATGAACTAATAGGTACACCGAAACCCTCCAGAAGCTGACGGTGTGCCAAACCCCTGACCTCCTTCGGGCAGCGGCTCCTAATTTGGTGGAAGATAGTGAAGGGCTGGCACGTCAGGACGATGTAGAAGGTGCAATTGCAGGATTTAGAATGGCTCAAGAATGGGATCGGAGTTTAAGGTTTGATCCAGTCGCACGGGCGAACGAACTTGCAGAACAGAAATAGGAAGACTGCTCCCGTGGCTCAGAGAGGGGGAGAAGTCGTGATAGCCGTGGTTTAGCTAGGGCGCTGACTGGGGATAGTGAGGGGGCGATCGCAGATTTCCAATTCTTCATCGAACGAACCTGGGACAAAGAAGCAAAAGCTCAGCGACAGCGCTGGGTGACCGCTCTCCAGAATGGGCAGAATCCGTTTACTCCGCAAGAACTGGAGAACTTGATCCAAGCTGAGCGGCGATAAAACAGGGATGGGGGATGGGGCGATCCGCACCTCCATGATCCGGTGTTGGATATCCATGATTCGGTGGGATGGCGATCGCCCCTTCAATTACCCCATAAAAAAATACATGAGAGGGGTAGATTCATTCCAGCCCAGGCTCATGCATTATTCTTGGTTATTGTACTCGAAACCCCGAATCGCCCTAGAAATAGCAGAGGCTTTCCCAGGGCAGATCTGAGGTTAGGCAGGCATCAGCACGGTGTCAATAATGTGGATGACACCGTTATCTGCTGCGACATCGGCAGTGGTCACGGTAGAATCATTGATCTTCACACCCTGGGATGCGTCGATGCGAACCTCGGAGCCTTCAACCGTTTTCGCAGATTTCAGTTTTGTCACATCAGCCGCCATGACCTGTCCCGCTACGACATGATAGGTCAGGATTTTCTTGAGTTGGGGA
>JALOOP010000099.1 GCA_025454315.1 Oculatellaceae cyanobacterium Prado106 | reverse complement strand
ATCACAGACCGAGAAAATCGCTTGATTACAGAACTCCTTTTGAGGTATTCTATGCTAACAAATCAGGCACTGATGCACTTCAGATTTGAATTGGCCTAGGGATACCTGACCCTGGTGACAAGGGGATGCGACCGTGTTTTCAACAGGATACAACCCTGCTTACAGGGGTAAGCGATCGTATTCTCAACAGGATGCGATCGCGTTTCCAACAGTATCCGACTACGTTTACAGGGGTATGGGATCGTGTTTACAACAGGATGCGACCCTGTTTACGGAGGTATGGGATCGTATTTTCAACAGTATCGGATC
The DNA here is from genome assembly GCA_025454315.1 of Oculatellaceae cyanobacterium Prado106. GTDB lineage: Bacteria > Cyanobacteriota > Cyanobacteriia > Elainellales > Elainellaceae > Prado106. Next base: position 19,588 of record JALOOP010000099.1, on the reverse strand, counting down.
GCAATTTCAACAGGATGCAACCCCATTTAGAGGGGTACTCGATCGGATTTACAACAGGATGCGACTACATTTAAAGGGGTATGCGATCGCTTCTGGAGGGGTATGGGATCGCGTTTGAAAGGATAGGCGATCATTTCTGAAGGGGTAAGCGATCGTGTTTCCAACAGTACCCGATCACGTTTGAAGGGGTAAGCGATCGCATTTACCAATCGACTCGACCCTGTTGGAAGTGATAGGCGATCGCATTTACAACAGGATGCGACCCTGTTTAGAGGGGTAAGCGATCGCATTTACAACAGGATGCAACCCCATTTAAAGAGGGATGCGATCGCTTCTGGAGGGGTATGGGATCACGTTTGAAGGGGTAAGCGATCGCTTCTGGAGAGGTATGGGAGCGTGTTTATAACAGGATGCGACCCTGTTTAGAGGGGTATGGGATCGTGTTTATAACAGTACTCGACCCTGTTTTGAGGAGTAAGCGATCGCGTTCACTGGGGTACCCGACTCGGCTGACTGGGGTATGCAACCTGGTTTGGAGGGGTGTGCGATCGCATTTACCAATCTCTCTGATCACGTTTAGAGGGGTAAGCGATCGCATTTCCCGAGGTGCCTGACCCAGTTGGCTGGGTATGCGATGACTTTTGATGAGGAGTCAGACCTCTGGATCGGGTGTGCGATCCTGTTCCAGCCTAATTTCTATCCTCATTAGATAAGAGGGAGAAAATAAATGGGAGGGAGAGCGATCGCCCCCCTCCCAACTTCTTAGAACACAAATCCTTGGAATATAATTCCTTGGACTCAACGAGCCTACACGATCGGCGGCACACCTGGCAGACGAACCGCCTTCAGCGTGGCCAACAAATCGGTGCCCGTTGCGGTCGCTGCATTGATCAGCGTGTCATCGCCGGTGATGCTGATGCTGATATCCGAGGCAGCGGCAATGCCTGCACCTAGGCTAATCACATCGCCCCGGTTCCAGCCAAACACCGTGACGGAACCTTCACCCGCGTTGAGGATAAAGCGATCGACTCCGCTGCCCACATACACCGTGTCATTACCCAAACCTGCGTTGATCGTGTTGTTGCCTTCTCCGGCAAAGATCAGGTCATCTCCTGCGCCCGAGCTAATGAAGTCATTCCCGGTGCCTGTGTAGATCAGATCTTCGCCTGCGCCCGTGAGGATGTTATTGTTGCCCTCGCTGGCGTAGATGGAGTTGTTGCCGCCGCTGGCGTTGATGTAGTCATTGCCTGCGCCCGTGTAAATCAGGTCATCGCCCTCCGCGTTGGTGTCGGTGCCTGCCCCAGCGGTGATCACGTTGCGACCTTCGCTGGCGTAGATGGTGTTGTTTCCACCCAGGACGCTGATGATGTCATCGCCGTGTCCCGCATAGATCGTGCTGTTGCCGCGACCTGTGGAAATGCGGTTGTTGCCTTCGCTAGCAAACAGGGTGTGATCGCCGTCATCGGTGCTGATTACATCCGCGTCCGCGCCACCGTACACCGTGCTGTTACCTTTGCCAACATAGACCCGGTTTCTGCCTTCGCTGGCAAAAATGGTATCGTTGCCGCCGCCGCCAATGAAGGCATCTGCGGCTTCGGTGCCAAACAGGGTGTCATCGCCTGCGGTGCCTAGAATGGCGCTGGAGTCACCCAGTTCCCCAAACAGCGAGAAGTACATTTGCTTGTAAATCTCGGTGTTGTCTACGGTGCTGGGCAGGCGATCGGCATTCAAACCATGCGCCTTCGACACGATACTGCCGGGGAAGTCGGGGGTGCCGACCCAGCCCACGCCAAAGTTGCCCACTGACCCATCTAGACTGGGCTGCGACGAGAAGGCCGTCCAGGGCGCTAAGCGTCCGTTGATGCCATCCAGGGGGTTGCTGACGTTTTGGCTGCTGACGCCCGTGGGGTTGACACCCAAAGCCGGGGCAGTCGTCAGCGGCGTGCTGGGGTAGCCCGGTGCAAAGGGCGTGGGCTGAAACACCTGGAGGCCGCCCGCTTCACTGTCGGCAGCGGTGAGCAGCATCGTGTTGGGATCGATGTTGTTGATATAGTCGATCGCCACTCCGATCGCCTCATCGGCTTTCAGCGCCGCCTCAATGGTCGCACTAGCATTATTGGAGTTGGGGAAGTTGTCGGTGCCTTCTTCTTCCAGCGCCACAAAGAATCCGTTGGGTGCGGTGGAAACGGCTCTCAGTCCTCCCTGCAACATTTCGCCGACGGTGGGCGGGTTGGGGTTATTGGGTTGACCGTAGGGCTGGAGGCCGCGTGCCACCAGGTTTTCTTCCGTGGCGGTGTTGTAGGTGTCTTCCCAGGCAAAAACGCCCAGGATCTTTTCGCCCGGTTGAATGCTGTCCAGTTCTTCACGGGTATAGATTACCCGGTAGCCCAGGTTTTGGGCTTCCTCGATCAGGTTCAGCCCATCGGTGCGTGCGCCCGTGCCAAAGCGTCCGGTAACACCCGCAGGCAGCATCCAGCGTTCGCCGCCGCCCATGATCACCTGCACCTCTGACTCCATGATGTGCTGGCGGATAATCTCATTGTGGTCGCTACGGGCTTGGACTTCAGCGGCAAAGGCTCCAGAACCGGGTTCACTGATGCGCCCGGAGTTGATCATGACCGTGGCTTTACCGCGATCGCGCGCCTCTTCCAGAATAGTGCTGCCGACCTTGCCCGAGAAAGGCGTTACCCGACTGCCATCCGCGTTCAGCCCATAGGAATCCTGGAAGACCTTCACCCCATTGGCATGAACCACCCCACTGCCATCCGAAGCGCCCGTCAGTTGATCGGTCAAATGCCCCAGATAAACGCCAGAGTTCGACATCAAATCCCAGTTCAACCGACCATCTGGCCCTTGGCTGACAAACCGTGCCGCCGCCATCAGCGAGGGACTATGACCATCGGGGTGAACAAAAATGACATTGCCGCTGGTCGAAGTCGGGGTGGGAGCCGGAGAGCCTTGACGCACGGGGCGATCGGGCAGAGCCTCCCCAAACAAGGTCAGGTACATTGCCCGGTAGATATCCGTGTTATCGACTGTGGCAGGCAGCGTATCGGCATTTAAACCATGGGCTTTGGTGACAATGGAACCTGCAAAGTCAGGCGTCCCCACCCAGCCAATGCCAAAGTTAAACTGCTCACCCTGAGCATCGGGCGCAGAGGTAAACACCTCGGTGCCCCGACCTTGTTGACCATCCATGGGATTGCTGAACGCGCCGCTGGGTTGACCGGGAATGTTGGTGGGGTTGGCTCCAATGGTGCCGACATTGCCAGCCGCTAGGGGATCGCGCACTTGCAGACCCCCCGCGTCACTATCCGCCGCACTAATCACCAGCGTGTTGGAGTACTTTTCGACAAAATCGAGGGCTACCCCATAGGCCGAATCAGCCCGACGCAGCGCTTCCAGCATTCCTGGCGCATTGTTGATGTTGCCGAAATTGTCGGTGCCCTCTTCCTCCAGCACGGTCAAAGAGCCATTGCCGAACTTGGGGTTGCGCTCCATCAGGGATTGCGCCGCCTTCAGCATTTCGCCGACCGTGGGCGCACTGGGCACATAGAAGGGCGTATTGTTGGCGATTTGATTTTCTTCAAAGCCCGTCACGTTGCCCGTGGCGGTGCGGATATTGTCGTTGAAGGTATCCTCTGAGGCAAAAATCCCCAGGACTTTCGTGGTTTTGCCGTCAGCCACCACGGCTTCAAGCTGTTCCTTGGTATAGACGACGGTGTAGCCCAGTTGCTGCGCCTTTTCAATCAGGTTCATTGTCGGACGCTGGCTGACACTGGTGGAAATGGCATCCAGTTGTGCCGCCGTTTGCACATAGGCACTGGCTCCCGCAGGTGGCTCGGTTCCCACGGGCAGGTAGTTGACCAACCCGCCGCCCAAAATCACATCAATCCCCGATTCCACCACCTGTCGGGTAATGGCCGCAAACTGCGCCCGAGGAAACACATCAAACCCCGTCACACCCGCCGGAACATCGTCATAGCCAATTTGGGAGGCAAATGCGCCCGTCCCTGGTTCGGCAATGACACCGGAGTTGATCAGGGCGGTGGCTTTGTTGGCCGCCACGGCTTCTTGCATGATGGTTTGGTTGGTTTTGCCCGAGAGCGCCACCAGGGGAGCATCGACAAACCGACCGATTTCAGGCCGTGGATCAAGGTCAATGACATTGCCGCTAGCGTCTACCTGGCGATCGAGTCCAAAGGATTCCGCAAAGACCTTCACCCCTGTCGCGTGGGTGACCGCACCGCCATTGGAAGTCCCCGTTAGCTGGTCTTCCATATGGCCTAAATAGACCCGCGCCTCGTCCATCCGATCCCAGTTCAGCCGCCCATCGGGGCCTTGGTCTACGAACCGAGCAAAGGCATAGTGCGCCGGACTCGTACCATCCGGGTGAATAAAAATAACGTGATTCCCAGTAGATGTCGTCATGAATACCTCTTTGAATGATAGCGTTCTGATGCTGGACTGCGTTTGAACCCAAGGTAGGACGGAGTTGCTGGCAAAAGCAGTGGTGCAAAAGCGCTGCACTCGAAAGGTATCACTGGAAGTATGTGAACACCGTGTAAACAGGAATACAGGTTATGTCAAGATTTAATGAAGTGAAGTAACGCTGTCCGGATGCTGAAGTCTTTTACTCTTTGAGTGTGGCGATCGCATTTCCCCAAAGAATGTCCCCCCAGATCTCTACAAAGACCTCTACAAAAAACCGTAGGATACGTTAGCGAAGCGTAACGCATTGTCAAGGATCTGCTCAAGTGTCAAAGCAGTAGCCCGGAACCGTAGGATGCGTTAGCGGAGCGTAACGCATCGCCAAGGGTCTGCTCAAGTTAAGAGTGTTCTCTCATAATGACGTACCCCGATGACGCTCATCGTTAACGAATGGGATAAGTACATTTACTCGTTTTATAGACGAAAGTGAATCAAAGCCTCCCTCTTTGTTAGTAGGTGAATCATGACGTTTTTCAGATGTTCTTCCTAGGCTAAATCCCTAGGATAAGAACAGGTGAGTGAACCCCTACTGCGATCGCCCATTCAATATCACCCATTCAATATCGCCCAACTCAATATTGTTTAATTCAATATTGTTTGTCCTACAAGCCAGTAAACGTTTCACCCATAACATCTCATCATTCATGTGCGATCGGAAATATCTACCAGGAGAACGTCATGATTAACAGTGTGCAAGTCATCAATGCCTATCGTGGGCTATCGCTCGATCAATCCTCTCAAGACACAGACATTGATGCATTGCTCGATTACCTAAAGCCTGCCGAGCGAAGCTGCCACTACCGTCCCTTTACCCAGCTTTTTGTATTTGGCGATAGTCTCTCCGATCAGGGCAACACCTTTAGGCTGACCCAGGAAGCGCTAGGACAGGGCATCCCTCCTGCACCACCCTATTTCCCAGGTCATTTCTGCAATGGCCCGATTTGGGTTGATTATCTCACCCGCTTTCTAAAGCTGTCGAGCTATGACCATACGACCTTTGCCGTGGCAGGCGCAACCACAGGCACTGCAAACACCTTCCCAGATATTCCCGTTAATCCTCTGCCAGGATTGCAGCAACAGATCGAGAGTTTTATCACGTCGCTGGAAGGCACATCCGCCGATCCAGAGGCACTCTACATTATTTGGGCGGGCGCTAACGATTACTTGAGTGGACTGGTGAGCCATCCCGCTGCCCCGATCGAGAACTTAATGAAGGCCACCCAGGCGCTGATCCATGCAGGCGCTCAGAATCTCATGGTTGCAAACTTACCCAGCTTGGGCAAATTACCAAACCCCAGCCGGGATAGGGCGATCGCAGAAGCCCTCAATGCTTTGACCGATGCCCATAATGCAGGACTCGCAGCTGCTCTGCAAACCTTGAGGCAATCGGTTGGATCTCAGGCAAACCTTATGCTCTTTGATGTGGGTGCTTTGCTGAAGCAAGTGCTGGCTCATCCTGAAAAATTTGGGTTTACCAATGTGACCGATGCTGAGATGGCGAAGTTAGCCAGCCTACGGGGGTATACCGAAAAATTCTTTTTCTGGGACGGGGTTCACCCGACGACGATCGCCCATCTGACCCTGGCGAAAGAGGCGGCCTCCCTATTGATGGCCAAGACCGAAGCTCTGGTTGGATAGTTACGTTGGATAGCTACGTTGGATAGTTACGTTGGATAGTTACGGGGGGCAGAGTCCTGTTCTGTCCCCCTTCAATCCAGTACAAATCTGCTCCTTCGTCAAATATCCATCCGCAATCACCGTCTGCTGCACATTCGATTGATCCACTGCGATCGGCTCTAACAACACCGATGCTACCTGACCACCCGCCTTTAGTGTGGTCTGTCCATTCACAAATGCTCTCGGATCGATTCCATAGCTCAAGGCCGCGACCAACTGTGCCGTCGCTTGTGCTTCCTGATCGATCGGCTTGTAAACCGTCATCGCCTGATCCCCTGTGAGAATGTTTTGAATTCCGGTGACCGTCGCATCTTGCCCGGTCACCAACACGCTGCCATTGAGATTCTGTGCCCTCAATGCTGCGATCGCCGTACCCGCCATCCCATCATTGGCCACATAAGCGATCTGAATATTGTTTTGCTGCTGGGTCAGAATGTCTTCTATCATCGACTGTGCCCTTGCATTATCCCAGTTGGGAGTATATTGATCCAAAATGAGATTGATCTGGTTGCTGTCAATGAGCGGCTGCAATGCTTTCAGCGCGCCTTCTCTAAACTGCAAAGCATTGTTGTCAGTCTGTGCGCCATTGATCATCACCAGATTGGCTCCGGGTTGCAACCCAAAGGCACCTTTGCGAAACTGCTTCGCGATATATTGTCCTTGCAGTTCGCCCACCCGCTCATTGTTAAACGAAACATAGAAAGCAGTGTCTGGATCTTGGATCAGGCGATCGTAGGCAATCACGGGAACTTGACTGGCTTTGGCGCGTTGGACAATCACGGAAGCTTTATCCCCATTCTGCGGCCCCACCACAAGAATACAAGCACCCTGCGCCAGTGCTGCTTCTGTTTGGTTTTGTTGGGTTTCTGCATTGTTGTTGGCATTGGCATATTGAATCGTCACGCCTGGAAGGGCTTGCTTGATTTCTCTTTCGAGGAGAGGGCGATCGTATGCCTCGTATCTGGCCGAGGAATCCGATTCGGGTAGCAAAATCCCAACATTCTTACATCCTCTTGCCGCAGCGAATCTTGTAGTTTTTACCTCTGAAGGGAGATGACTTGAAGGATTCGTGGTAGTGTTCGTGGCCGTATTCGTAGCAGTATTGCTCCTAATTTTATTTTCAGCATTACTTCCAGCGTTGTTTCTAGCATCATTGAGATGACTACAAGCTGCAAATAGGAAAGCATAAATTAAAAAGAAAACATGATGAACAAATCTCAAATTCATAGTCCCATTCATAGCCCCCTTCCCTAGAGTCCAACCCAAGAATCGGCAACGAATCGATACACCATCCGTTCCCGGTAAATCCATTCTGCTAGAGTTGATATTAGATCGCTTATAGATCAAGGGCAAGATTTCGTACCTATTTGGATCGATTTCGGAAGATTCGTTGAATTCAAAGTCCCCCAAAGTTGGGGGATTTAGGGGGCGCAACACCCCAAAACGAAGCCGATCGTGAATTGTGTATTTACAGTAGCTTGGCCGAAGCAAGGGGGGAAGGCGATCGCCCTCCAAAGAAATTCATTGAGGTACCTCTCGGCATAATCTCCTCAGTAAGAATCACAAAGAATCATAGAAGGATCAGTCATCTCCCTTTCCCCTTTCCCCTTTCCCCTTTCCCCTTTCCCCTTTCCCCTTTCCCTACAACCAATTCCCTACTAAAACATAGGTCGCCCAAATATGGGGCGTAGCAAATCCCCGCTCAATCAGCGAAAGTTGAGCCTGTCGGAGGGCTTCGGCGCGGGAGAGGCTGGGGTCGGAGAGCAACTGGTAGAAGTCCACCATGAGGGAGGTATTGGGGAGATCCTGGGCTTCCCAGAGGGTGGAGACGACGCTGCGGGCTCCTGCTTGGACAGCGATGCCTGCCATGCCCAAGACGGCGCGGCTGTCGCCTTGGGCGGTGGAACAGGCGCTCAGCACCAGGAGTTCGATGGTGGCTGATCCGGTTTGCTGGGTTTGCAGCAGGCGTCCCAGATCGACTCCGGTGATGAGTTCCTGGTAGGCGACGATGAAGGTGGACTCGGGTTCAGAGCTAAAGACGCCGTGGGTTTTGAGGTGGATGATGGAAAAAGGCTGGCGCTGGAGTTGTCGCTCTAAGTTACTTTTGGTGAAGTTGGCATCGAGAAGTGGGGCGGGGGCATTGGCGATTTTTTGAATTTGCTCTAGCTCAGGTTTGAGATAGGTGATGGGTGCGAACTGCTGGTTATTAAAGGTCTGAGGTTCGCCAATGCCCCCTAGAAAAACCTGGAGATTGGGCGATCGCACACTCGGTTCAAACAAGGCCAGTCGAGGCGCAACAGCCACCGCATAGGATTGGATCAGATACTGCTGACCATCATGGAGAGCCGCCATGGGAATATTTCGCAGTTCTCCATCCAGGACAAAGACAAGGCTGGTGATCTGGGGTTGCTGGGCGAGTACAGTTTGGAAGGGAGCGATCAGCCAGGTGTGGACGGTTTGGAGGGCGGCGATCGCTTCCGGTGTCCGATCCGCCGCCTGCAAATCTTCCCGCAGCGTTTGCAGCAGCGCAACAACTTCAGCATGGGGAATCTGCGTTTCGTGGTACATCAGGGGTTGTCCCGGCAGGTCGAGGACGACCGCTAACCGATCGGGCAACATCAGGGGATAAACTTTGGCGGTATCATTGGTCACCGTGGCCTGATCGAGGGCGATCGTGGAACCTAGATTGCAGCCCAGGAAGTTTTCCAGTTCTGCCAGTTGCAGCGCATCCACCTGACGAATCGCCTGCTGGAGAGTCGCTTGGGTAAGGAGAGTTTTATCACTGACCAATAGGGCAACATATTCCCGATAGATTGGTTCTACCGTGTCTCGAAATGAAAACTGCACGTCCGCGTTAATGCGTAAGAGATCGTTGCGGATCGTTTGCAGAGAGGTGACGGCTGCATTGTACGATGCAATGGCCGCTGTGCGATCGCCCCGTTGTTTTTGCAATCGTCCCAATTGCCATTCCCAGCGATAGCGCGCATCAATGGCCTGAGCCGCTTCGGCCTTCAACCAAGCTTTTCTAGTCCAGTCTTCGGCGGCTTGCCACTGTTGATTTTGTTCATAAAAGTTTCCTAGTTGACCCAGCGCATAGGATTCGACGATCGGATCGCCAAGTTGCTGGGCTTGCTGCACTGTATGCTGGAGCAATACCTCTAGATCGATCGTCTGAATGACAGAGCTTGACGGAATTTGAGTAGAGGAGGGCGATCGCATCAACATCAAACTTTTGGCAAAATTCAACTGAGCAAAAAGCTGAGTTCGACTCACTAGACTTACATTGTGGGTACAACCGGAAGCACATCCCAGAATTTCAGTGATTTTAGGAACTAATGGTTCGACATCGGAGGTTCGTTGTAAAGCAATGAAGATTTGAAGTTGGTTCAATAAAGCAGGCAACTGTGAAGTGGAATCGGTGATTTGTTGATAAAGTTGCAGCGCCGTGTCTAAGTGTTGTCGGCCTTCTTCGGGTTGACCAATGGCGATCGCGCGATCGCCCATCGCCTTAGTCGTATTGGCCAATTCCAGAAGCGTTGCAGACTTTTCCGAACTCAATTGATGCGCCTCAATCAGACTCAAACTCTGCCGCAGCGATTCTTCCGACGCCGATAAATCTCCCATTTGTCGCCAAACATTGCCCAGTCGCCGCAACCCGATCGCCTGCATCTGGGGAGAAGACTGAGTTTGCAAAGCTTGATCAATTTGCTGCAATGCGGTTGCGGCTTGAGTCGTTAGCCCCAGGGTTTGCAGCGCTTTGGCTTGATTGAGGGAACTGATCCAATATCCCATCTGATCGCCGGCTTGCTGATAGGTTTGGCTGGCTTGTTGCCAGGTCGTTAAAGCCGCCTGGGACTGACCTTGGAACCATTGCAGTCGCCCGTGAGTATTCAGCGCTTTGGCATAAACTTCGAGGGTGATGGGTGAAGCGGGTGTCAGGGATGCTGCGAGGGAGAGACTTTGGGCGATCGCCTCTGTAGCCTCTGTCCATTGTCCTAGCTGTTGATAGGCCAGAGAAAGATTGCTGAGAACAAACGCTTGATTGAGCGGATCTTGGGCGGCAGTGAAGCGATCGAGGGCAGGTTGCCAGTGGGCGATCGCCTCCGAATATCGAGCCGCCCCGTACAAATCAATTCCCTCCTGCAGAAGTATTGCAGCATCGGGGACAGATTGGGCAATCGGTTGGGAATGGGGGTTGACCTGTGGGGCTAGAAAACGGTGGGCGATCGGCAAAGCGGGAGCAACAGAACTGAGCAAGACCACCCACCCCCAGGTTAACCCTAGGATCAGAATGAATCGAACGAGGGGGTTGACCTTGAGCCAGAGACGCTGGATCGTCCATTGAATGAAACGCAGTGATCGAGCCAACCCAAAGCCGCTGACTAAACTGAATTGCCCCCGCTGTAGTTTCATAGGTTCTGGCTCATAGGTTCTAGCTCAAATCTCAAGCGATCCTGCTGATTTTAGCAATCTATTGGTGCGTGACGTGAGATTTATTCAGCAGACCGCTGACCAATCCCGGTGATTCAGGATAGATGATTCCGGATAGTCGATCGCTAATCCGCCACCGAAACCGTCTCCTGTTTGCCATCGATCCAGTAAAACACCTCAGACCCATAACCAATCATCCGACTAAAGCGCTCCTCGGGTGGCAACGTGGACGAAACACCATCTTCGTAAACCGTGGGTGGCAGCCAAAGTTCGATCGCAGGGACAGCAATAAAAGCCGTGCGCTCGGGTGTGCCAGGTTTGAGGGGAAAATAATCGCGGCTGGCAACGCCGGATTCTCCCGGTTGTTTAAGCAGCATAGCGACGTAGAGGGGTTCGGCGATCGCTTCAGGTGGAGCCAGGTAATCCCGCTGAACAACAGCGGTAAATTGCTGATTCCCCTGATTGATCGCTAATCGAAATTGAGAAGTGCGAGTCTCGGAGTTCACCAGAAGAACCGCATAATCCTGTTGGCCATCCCGGTTAAAATCGCTGGAGAAGAAAGTACAAGTGTAGGAGATTCGAGGTTGCTGGGGGCTGGAGGCTTGCAGTTCTAGCGCTTGAATTTCGGTGACAAAGTCTTGGGGTTGAGCAAGGCGAAACTCGCCAAAGGTGGCCGCCAAGCCTGCCGGGGGAGTTCCCTGACATTGCGGACTAGACTCAGGGTTCGCAATCGTAGGAGAATTTGCGAGAGAATCTGTGGGAGGGACGTGGGGAGAGATGTTGGGAGAAACAGTAGAAGCAACACTAGGAGAAGCAGTAGGAGAAACGCTGGGAGCGTCAGGCAGAGGGTTTTGGTTTTCCTGTGAAATAGAAATACTCTGTTGACAGGCTGTCGTAAGCAGCAGGATAGACGAAAGCAAAAGGAAATAACGCATCAAACTTATTCCTGAGAAGGCGAGAGGAGCAGAAGTAGGGAGTTTTGATGGATGGCGATCCCCCCACTTCAACTCCCCAATTCAAGACGCGATTGCCCCCTATTGTGTTTCTTCCGGTTCAATTCAAGGGATTGCAGATCGGGGCTATGAAATGTGGTGTGGCGGCTGCGCCGCCACACCACATTTCATAGCCCCGATCTGCAATCCCCAAAAAACAATCAAAAACAATATAGAGTGGGCAATGCCCACTCTATGCTTTACTGCAATCCATTTCGCTGAATCCAGATTTTACTCCGGGCTTACTGGAATCAGCTTATAGAGCGTTTCACTATTTTGGCTAGGAGGCTGGCTTGTAGATTGCCCTCCCGATTCTCCGGAAGATTGTCCAGAAGATCCACCAGAAACTTGCTCCGTCGCTTGGCTTGCCACAGAACCTGCTGCATCCATCACCTCAGAAATTATTTCGCCAGGCTGCTGAATCAGGTTCTTAGTGGCCTTCACCGTTTCACTGACTCCGCTAGCGGTGTTGACCACAGAACTGGCCGTGTTCTTCAGCGTATCTGCCGTTTCGCCTGCCGTGCCCTTTAGGGAATCTTGCAGATCCTGCACCGTTTCATTGACCCCGGTTGCCACACTTTGAACCGCTTCACCAAAGTCTTTGACGGTCTGATTAACGCCGTTAGCCGTTTGCTTCACCGCATTGCCAAAGCCGCGAATGCCTTGATTGAGCCGCTCAACGGTTTGCTTGCTGGATAACGCACTGGCAATGCCGCCGATCGTTGCCCCAATCAGCAATCCGGTTAACAGTCTGCCAAAATTTCGGCTGGACTCTGAGCGATCGCCCATTTCCTCAGACGCATCCATGCCACCGGAATAAGTACCACTGGACTCAGGAGTACTGGAATAGAAGCTGCTGGAATAGGGAGTCGAAGTCTGCCCTTGTGAAAGCTGTGGCTCATCCGTCACATCATAGATGGCATCATCAATGATATCGTCGATATCGTCAGTAGCATCATAGGCAGTATCATAGGCAGCATCATTGATGGCATTATAAGCGGCATCATCATCGATGTTCCCATTCTGGGTCAAAATTTGATTTCCATTCGTCATGATTTCATCTCCATAGAACTAAACTAGAATGATCAGATGGGTGGACGAGCGGAGGCATATCCCATCCACCTATCCACCCATCGACTCATTCATTGATCCATGCACCCAGATATAACCTACCGTTGGACTTGATCTCGTGATCTACAGGTAGACTAAGTCAGATAGACCAAGTCAGGTAGACTAAGTCAGACTACAGTTGGAAGGGGTTGTCGCTGCTGGCGATCGCCACTTCTTCCTCATAGAACTGAATAGTCGGCTCAGAGCCAATATCCGACATATTGGGGTCGGTTGCACTGGCGTATTGCATCACATCCGCATCATCGGAATAGGAATCGCTCATGCTGTCGATTTGATCTTCAACCGAGTCGGCAGTGTTGCTGAACGACTGTGCGGTAGATTGGGCAGATTGCTTGACCTGATTGGAAGTATCCTTGACCGCTTGGTTGACGGACTCTGAGGTGTCTTGCACCGTCTGAGTGACATTTTCAGCAAGGTTGCTGGCATTTTGTGCCGCTTCTTTAGCACCGCCAATGACGCTGTAGCTGATGCCCTGACCAATACTCTTAGCAGCATCCCCCAGCCCTTTCGCTGTAAAGCCCAGACCTGCTCCTGCAGTTTTCAATCCGGCTCCAACACCGCGCATCGTTTGGTCGAAGCCTTGGGAGGCTCGCTTGCCGCTGAATGCACCTGTCAGTGCCCCCAAAGTAGTACCAATTAGGCCACCCATCAGCGCTCCTGCCAAAGCCGGATGAATGCTCTTGGTTTTGGGCTGCTCCATCTTAGGCTGCTCCATCTTAGAAGACTCCATTTTGGGAGACTCCATTTTGGGAGACTGGGAGGAACCATACTGGGAAGGGCTGTATGAGGATTGATTGGAGTAGCCTTGTTCTACAGGAGATTGGGTCTGTCCCATGCCAGAACCCATGCTTCCAGAACCCATGCTTCCAGAACCCATTGAGGAGCTACCTGTAGAGCTACCGTAAGGATAGGATTGCTCTGAGTTACTGCCCATTGAAGAAGAGGTCGATGGATAATCGGTGGAGGAATAATCAGTGCTGGATTGAACTCCGGGTTGTCCGTCTTGACTAATCATGATCATCTCCTTGAGTAATTGTATTGCAGGATGGGCGATCGCTAAATCAGCACCGATAAACGCGATTTGGAAATAGCGCTTGTAAATAGAACTGGCGATCGCAATAAGTCCTCTACTAACCTACAAAATCTAGGCTCAAGGCTAATGGTTCCAAGGGCATGATTCACGAATGCTTAAAGTCCACCTCTAGTGAGATCTATCACCAGATGAAAAGCTTGACAAAACAAGGGTTTGACCGATAAGTCTTGAATGAATCTTGGATGAGTCTTGGATGAGTCTTGGTTATTACTTGGCCATTTTATTACTTGGCCATTACTGGATCATCATCAAGGCATCTAACCCTCTATATCACCGGATAACGATACTTTCAAATTTCATCACTTTTTTATCCACACAGATTGTTAAGCTGTGTAACCTGTTTATCCCCCAGAGTAATCTACTTCTCATGAAGGAGAAAGACTTTTTTAATGTTTTTTAGATTATAGAAGTGACTCTCTATCCTAATGCCATCCTAATGCCATGAGTGTAAATTTCTTCAGCCTTCTCAATCTCCCTCCTGCTCAGTGTCTTGGGCTTTTCTCTGATTGCCCTATGGCTCGATCGCTGGCGTCGCGGTCGCGTTTATAATTTACAGGGTAAGGTCATATTGCTGACGGGCGGTTCACGAGGACTGGGGTTGGTGATTGCGCGCCGACTCTCCCAAGCAGGGGCCAAGTTAGCCCTTTGTGCGCGAGATGAAGCCAAGTTACAGCGCGCTCATGCAGAATTAACGCAGAAGAATCCAGGTCAGACTTCCAATATCCTAGCGCTCACCTGTGATGTCACCGATCGCACCCAGGTCGAATCGCTGGTGCAGCAGGTCAGAGCGCATTTTGGGGCGATCGACATCTTGATCAATAATGCCGGAACGGACATCATCGGCCCTGTGGAATCGCTGACGCTAGAGGACTATGATCTAACGATGCAACTGCATTTTTGGGCACCGCTCTACACCATGTATGCCGTTCTCCCTGAAATGCAGCAGCGAGGCACAGGCCGCATCGTCAATATTTCCTCGATTGGCGGCAAAGTGGTCTCCCCCCATATGGTGGCTTACTGCGCCAGTAAACATGCCCTCGTGGGTCTGTCAGAAGGCATGCAAACCGAACTCTCCCGATCGGGCATCTTTGTCACTACGGTTTGTCCAGGACCGATTCGCACAGGTGTGATTGATCATGTGATTGTCAAAGGCCAACATCGCAAGGAGTTTGCCTGGTTTAGCATTGCAGATTCTTTGCCTGTGATGTCTGCAAGCGCTGAGCAGGTAGCGCGGCTGAGCATTGCGGCTCTGCGTCGCGGCGACACGGAAGTGCTAACGCCTTTTTCAACCTGGTTGACAGTGAAATTCTATGGGTTATTTCCAGGATTGACAGTGGCGCTCTTGGGCTTGACGAATCGCTTCCTGCCCAAACCGGGCGACATTGGCACCCATCGCGCATTGGGAAGAGACAGTCACTCAGCTTGGTCATCTTCAGGGTTAACGACTTTGAGCGATCGCGCCGCCCAACAAAACAACGAGCTTCCTGTGGTCGAACCTCAAACCCCCGAATCGGTTCACCCCGTTTCGATCGCAGCCGATACGGTTGCCAATCGTTCGAGTGCTGACGCAGGTTTACCCAGTGATTCCTTGGGAGAGAATGGCGATCGCTCATCTTCGATCCCCTCCCCAGTTTCATCCCAGATTTCATTTCCAATTTCAGAAGGCGATATTGCAGCAGAACAGACCATTCCCGCCGATCCCCAATCTGCTTTTCCTCTGGTGGATCTGGCTAAAGTGCCTCCCGCAATTCAAGCTTGTTTGACCGATATTCAGGATACCTTGGGCATACCCTGGAAGCCTGCCAACTGGCGCGCCTATGCCCTGTATCCAGCGGTGATGCAGTTATTTTGGGAGCGTCTAAAACCCGCTTGTCAGACCGAATCTTTTTTGAGAGATGCGATCGCCATCACCGAAGAAGTCTATCGAGATTTACAGGATTGGTATGAGCCGAGCTATCAAATGGAAATTGATCCAGGCGCTCGACGGTTGATTGAACGAGAGTTGAATGCGTTCAGCTTTGGCAATCCTCAGTTACTCATCCAACAGGTTGCCTTAAGCCGTACCTTGGCGGGTCAAGTGGTTGGCCAATCGGGTCACGGGGAAAAGCGACATGGAGCCACTAGCTACCGTCGTCCCGAGATTCAGTTGATTGGAGAACAAGCAGTGCAAAATATTTCACCAGAAATGCAGTTGGTGTATCGAGAGATTCGACAAACACTGGATGTCCCTTTCGTCAACTCGGACTACGAAGCGCTCGTCCGCTGGCCTGCCTTTTTCCTGGCGGCCTGGGAGGATATCCGCCAATGCCGAGAACTGCCCGACTATCAATTGTTGAAGGATACTGTGCTATTGCCTCGGCAATAGACACCAACCACGCGCAAGGGTTAACGATGCCCTGTGCTGCCATCTAGTTGTAATGGTACTGCAACGCCTTCCCTGGGGTGCGACTGCGCTAATTAAACTCGTAAAAGCATGGGTGTGTTGGTGATGCGTTACGCTTCGCTAACGCATTCTACAAAACCTATGTCCTAGAAAACGCCATTGATATACACCTTCTGAGGTTCCCGAATTGGCTTCAGTTTACTAGGAACAATCACCAAGGTTGGTTTTTCCAACCCTAACGGCACCGTATCGGCTAGGCAGCAGCGAATGATATGACGGGCGATCGTGAATTGGCGATCGCCATCCCCCGGTTGCCGATGCACAAACCCCAACACATCCACCGCCTGTCCCGGAAACTCCTCCAACGGATTCCGCACCGCAGAAATCACCCGCCGCCACTGCAACACATTGCGCTTCAACGGATCAGGCTCCTCCCCAGCAGGTTCCGCATATTTCCAAAACTCAGCCTCCTCCGGTTCATTTGGAGAGAGGATGCGTTGAGTTAGAGTTTGTAGAAATTGAATGGGTTGTAGCATGTTATCTTTCTGTGTTGCTTCAGTGGACTGCGCTCCCAGGTTTTCGCCCCCTAAATCCCCCAATTCTGGGGGACTGTGAAGGTTCCTGGAATCATCCTTGAAGGGGGACTGTGAAGGTTCCTGGAATCATCCCGGAAGGTTCGGCTCCCCCAAAATTGGGGGCTGGGGGGCGCAACATCCTAGAGGCAATCCTAACCAAATCTTGCGTATACACCAGAACCATCCAGGCAAACCTCCTCCAAAACCTTTCCAGATTCACCCAACCATCCCCCTTTCCCCTTTCCCCTTTCCCCTTTCCCCTTTTTCCCCTTTCCCCTATTTAATCCGCGTATCCAACATCTCCGCCAACTCCTGCTCCTCAAACGCCTTCGACACCTCCGATCGCAGATGCTCCACAAACATTGTCCGATGGCGCTCAAACTCCGGACTGATGACATTGCGAGGACGCGGCATGTCCACCGAAACACTATCGAGAATCCGTCCCGGACGCGCCGAGAGAATAATGACGCGATCGGCCAAAAACACCGCCTCATCAATGTGGTGCGTCACAAAAATCACCGTCTTCCCCGAACCTTCCCAGATATCCAACAAAAACTTTTGCATCTTATAGCGGGTCTGCACATCCAACGCCGCAAACGGTTCATCCATCAAAATAATATCCGCTCCCAAACACAGCGCCCTAGCAATACAAGCCCGCTGCTGCATCCCCCCGGAAAGCTGATGGGGATACTTGTTAGCGAACTGTCGCAGTCCCACATCACTAAGAAATTGCTCCGCCCGCCGAATCCGATCCTTCTTATCCATTCCCTGGAGCGTCAACCCAAAGGCCACATTGTCAATCAACGACAGCCAGGGCAACAAAGACGGCTGCTGAAAGATCAAAGAGCGATCGGGAGAAGGCCCCGTAATCGGCTGATCATTGTGCAGCAACATCCCCGCAGACGGCATCTCCAACCCCGCCAACATCGACAGCAGCGTACTTTTGCCACAACCACTCGGGCCAATAATCACGACAAATTCACCGCTCTTCACTGAAAAGCTAATGTCCTCCAACGTAATCAACTCATCGTGAGTCCCAGCGCCCCAAATCTTTGTGAGGCGATCGCACCGAATTTCCCCCATCATCCATCCTCCCCTCTAATAGAAAACTCTCTAGAATATCTCTCTGCGTCTCTGCGTCTCTGCGGTTAATCAATTCCAGCCTATTAGCTTCCCATCCTTCAGATCTGCGAATTACTCTTCCACCACAGCACCCGCTTCTGCACCTGAGCAAACCCCAAATCCAGCAAATACCCAATCACCCCAATCATCGCCATCCCCAAAAACATCAGCTTCGGATTAAACATCTGCCGCCCCACCATGACGATCGCCCCCAACCCCGTATTCACCCCCACCATCTCAGCCGCCAGCACCGCCATCCAAGCCCCAAATAAATTCAGCCGCAAAATCGTAAACAAATCCGGGATAATCGCCGGAATAATAATGTGACGCATCACCTGACTGCGACTCGCCCCCAAAACCCGCGCCGTGTTGATATAAAGCTGATCTACTTTGTTAATGCTATTGACCGTAGCCAGTGTCAAAATAAAGAACACCCCAATGAACACCACAAACACCGCCGCCCCATCGCCAATCCCAAAAGCCAAAATCGCAAAGGGAATCCAGGCCACAGGTGCGATCGGCGCTAACAGCGTCATCACAGGCAAGGTCAGCTTCCCAAAAATCTTAAAGTACGAAGCCAAACACCCGACGACCAGCGAAACAATAAACCCTAAAAAGAGTCCACTCAAAACCCGTTTCAGCGTCGCCACGATTGCCGTCAATGCCACAAAATTCGCCCCCGTCCGCTCCACCCCAATCTTGGGCGCTAGAAACTGCTGCTGATTGGCAATCTCGGCGAGAAACTCATGGGGTGGCGGCAGAATCAAGGTATTGACCCAGCCCATCGCCGCCGCCACTTCCCAGATGCCAATAAACAAACCAATGGACAATACCCACCACATCGCGCCCACGGCAAAGTCTTTCAGCCAACTCTTAGACGAGCCTCGACGTTTAGCTTTCAGGGGCTTCATTGTCGTAGTGCGGGAGGACGAAGCATCCAGATCCGGTTCTAGATCCAACTTTGGGTTTGCTCCAGGAATATCAGATTTAGACTTCACCATACGACAGTATCTCCTAAGAACGGTTGGAGGCTAGGAGCGATCGGGGGGCGATCGCAGGAATGGAATGAGCAATGAACCTAACGATGAAACATGCAATAAACAAGTTTAGCTGGCTTCGCTGGTGGCTTTTTGCCCCCCGCCCCAACTTTGGGGAGCCGAGTTTTCCTAGAATTCTCATTGGGCGATCGAGGAAGCTTCACTGAATTCAAAGTCCTCCAGAATTGGAGCTTCGCTGGTGGCTTTTTGCCCCCCCGCCCCAACTTTGGGGAGCCGAGTTTTCCTAGAATCTCCATTGGGAGATCGAGGAATTCTCATTGGGCGATCGAAGAAGCTTCACCGAACTCAAAGTCCCCCAGAATTGGGGGATTTAGGGGGCGCATAACCCCCAACCCAGAATTGGGGGATTTAGGGGGCGCATAACCCCCAAGCGAAGCCGACCAAACTGGTGTCCATCGAAGTTTCAAAGTCCTCCAGAATTGGAGCTTCGCTGGTGGCTTTTTGCCCCCCCGCCCCAACTTTGGGGAGCCGAGCCTTCCTGGAATTCTCATTGGGCGATCGAAGAATCCTCACTGGGCGATCGAAGAAGCTTCACTGAACTCAAAGTCCCCCAGAATTGGGGGATTTAGGGGGCGCATAACCCCCAAGCGAAGCCGACCAAACTGGTGTCCATCGAAGTTTCAAAGTCCTCCAGA
>JALOOP010000503.1 GCA_025454315.1 Oculatellaceae cyanobacterium Prado106 | reverse complement strand
CAAGTCGATCGCCGCTTTGAGCAAATTGATCTCAGGTTTGAACAAGTCGATCGTCGCTTTGAGCAAGTTGATCATCGCTTTGGGGAATTCGACCAAAAGCTAGGGCAATCCAATCAAAAGTTCGACACCTATCAGCAAGCCACGCAGTGGGTGGTTCAACTTGCTTTCTCCCTGATTGCTTCAGCGACAGTCCTGGTGATTATTACTACGGTCTTCAAACGCTGAACACGGGTATTGCCCATGGAGTTATCGGACACTTACCTGACAATTTATTGATAATCCGAGGGCTGCTTAAGCGAAATGTTTAGGCGTTGCCGTCCCTGATTGGCCTAGAGATGCAGCCAGTTGGGGCGATCGCACGCTATAAGTAACCTATGGATCTTTTTCACCATCACCATCAGGAATTGGCAACCACCGCAGCCCCTCTGGCTGCGCGGATGCGTCCGCGCAGTTTGGACGAGTTTGTGGGGCAGGATGCCATCATCGGTCAGGGACGGCTGCTGAGACGCGCCATTCAAGCCGATCAGCTTTCCTCTTTGATTTTCTATGGCCCTCCCGGCACCGGGAAGACGACGCTGGCGCAAATTATCGCCAATACCACTCGTGCCCACTTCATTGCCATTAACGCCGTCTTGGCCGGGGTCAAAGAGATTCGAGATGCGATCGCCTCTGCCCAGGAACGAGGCGGCATGTATGGTCAGCGCACGATTTTGTTTGTTGATGAGGTGCATCGGTTTAACAAAGCGCAGCAAGATGCGCTCCTGCCTTGGGTGGAGAATGGCACGGTGATTTTGATTGGGGCGACGACGGAGAATCCTTACTTTGAAGTCAACAAGGCACTGGTCAGCCGATCGCGCATTTTCCAACTCAAACCTCTAGATGAGCAGGATCTGCGGTTGGTGGTGCAGCAGGCGTTGCAGGATGGCGATCGCGGCTACGGCAAACTCCAGGTAGAGCTAGAGATAGAAGCGCTGGATCATCTGGTCAATGTGGCCAACGGCGATGCTCGAACCTTGCTGAATGCCCTGGAACTGGCCGTTGAAACGACTGCGCCCGATCGCCAAGGCCACATTCACATCACCCAGGCCGTTGCCGAAGAATCGATTCAACAGCGGGCGGTGCTGTACGACAAAGAAGGCGATGTCCACTTTGATACGATTAGCGCCTTTATCAAAAGTCTGCGCGGCTCTGATCCGGATGCAGCCTTGTACTGGTTGGCGCGCATGGTCTACGCCGGTGAAGATCCACGATTCATCTTTCGGCGGATGCTGATTCTGGCTGGGGAAGACATTGGCATGGCCGATCCCCAGGCGGTGGTGGTGGTCAATGCCTGTGCGGAAGCCTTTGACCGGGTAGGAATGCCCGAAGGCCGCTATCCTTTGGCGCAGGCCGCATTGTATCTGGCCACGACAGCGAAATCTAACAGCGTCATGGGATTTTTTGATGCCCTATCTTCGGTGGAACAGGAGCGTGAATCAGAAGTGCCGACGCATTTGCGGGATGCGAATCGCGATAAGAACAGTTTTGGACATGGAAAAGGATATCTCTATCCCCATGCCTATCGAGATCACTGGATCGAACAGCAATATCTCCCCGGTAGTCTGCAAGGACAGGTTTTTTATCAACCCTCTGACCAGGGCTATGAACAGCGCATTCAACAGCAAGTGACTCAGCGTCGCGAAGCCCAACTTGCGGCCATGATTGAAGGCATTGGCTTGGCTTTGCCTGAAGTGCTTACCTTTAGCCCCACCGATTCCAACCGCGATCGCTGGCTCCAGCGCACCCTCAGCCAAACCGGAGAACGCTTGGGGGAACTGCGCGATCGCCTCTTCAGCCTGACGCTCCCCCAACGTCATCAGGTCATCCTCGACCTCAATGCGGGCAGTGGACTGCTCACCTGGGAAGCCCTCAGACAAGTCCCAGAAGGCGGTGTCTATGCCAGTGTCCGCACCACCGCCGATGCAACCGCGCTCCAGGAACAAGCCGCAGCCCTCCCAGAATTGGCTCGTCCCGTGGTGCTGCAATCAACTCTGCCAGACTTAGCCCCGCAGTTGCAGGCGATCGCCCCCAAAATTCGCTTCGATCGGATCATTGGACGCAATGCGTTGATGGCTGAGGTGGACAAAGGGGCGATCGTTGAATCCCTACTGCCCTGGCTGCACCCAGAAGGCTCTCTGATTTTCGCAGAAACCGTTCCTCGCCATACCCAGCGTCTCTACCAATTGGTGGAGGCCAAAGTAGTGGAGGCCAAAGCGTTAACCCAGAAACTTTACAAGCAATGGATCAAAGCTGAGGAACAGATTTATCAATCTGCTAATGATGCTAAAGTGAATTGGGATGAGGAAGACTTTCGCAAGATTTTTCACACCCTAGGATTGACGGTTGAGCTTGAACTGGAGCTAACGCAAACTGAAATGTTGATTACGCAAGATTTACTCGATCGCTGGTTTGCCAAGGGTGGCGATCGCCCCAGTTATGCCGATCACCTGGCTCAGTCTCTCACCGCCAAGGATGTGGACTCAATTCAAGCGCTCATCAGACGGACGCTTGGGAATCAACGGGTACAGTGGCAGGGGGCGATCGCCTGGGTGAGGGCGTGGCGTTCCGATTAAACCGATAGTGAATAGTGATAGTGAATAGCCAATAGCCAATATGAGTTCTAATCCCGTTCAAGCAGAATACTCGAAACTTGCACAGCGGTATGACGATCGCTGGTCATTCTACGTCACCGCCACTGTTCAACAAACCTTAAATCGACTGGCGCTAAAATCTGGAGAACGCATTCTCGATCTAGGTTGCGGTACTGGCACCTTGATTCAGCAACTCCTCCAAATCAACGCTCAACTCGAAGTCACGGGCCTCGATCCAACTGCCGAAATGATCGCAGTCGCCCAGCAGAAACTCCCGCCCTCGGTCGATCTCAGAGTGGCCAGTGCAACCTCCATTCCCTTCCCCGATGCCACTTTTGATCGGGTAATTTCAACCAGCGCCTTTCACTATTTCCGCGATCCCGCCCCAGCCCTTGAAGAAGTCCACCGAGTCCTGAAACCCGGTGGTCAACTGATCCTCACCGATTGGTGCAAAGATTACCTTACTTGCTACTTCCTTGATCTGTTTCTGCGAGTGTTCAACCGCGCTCACTTTCGCACCTACCGCGCCACCGAACTCCATGCCTTATTACAAAATGCAGGATTCCAGCAAGTCAATCTCGATCGCTACAAAATCAACTGGTTCTGGGGCATGATGACGGCGAGGGCGATGAAGGGCGATCGCTGATTATCCTTGAATCTGAACAATATGCCCAGCGATGATCGATCGCACTCCCCCATCTCCCAACCTCAGCATCAACTCACCGCGATCGCCCACCCCCACCCCAATTCCCACAACCTGCTCCCCATCCTGTTCTCCAATCGCAGGAAGCTGCATCGTAACCTGCTTTCCTAACAGAGCATCACGTTGTCTAAGAGCGGCTAGTAATATAGACCAACCCTTGATTTGAGTATCAGATGTTTGCCACCATTGCAGCAAGCTAGACATTTGCAAGAGATAGAATCGAATACGGTCTAGAATCGTAAAAATATCAGGGACAGACTGGGTGAGAGTATGGAGACTGACCGCAGTTTGACACAGTTGGGTTCCTTGTTCGGCATCCAGTGTGGTGAAATCAACTGTATGATTCAGGCCAATGCCAATGATCACACGACCTTGGGATTCAGCCGACTGAAGGGCACTTTCACAGAGGATGCCTGCGAGTTTGCGATCGCCCCACCAAATATCATTCATCCACTTCAGCTTAAGCTGTTGTTGTAGTGTGGGAATCAGATCCTCGATCGCATAAATAACGGCTAGTCCGGCTAATAAGCTAAGTCGTGGAAACTGTTCAACGGGAATGGAATCGACGACAAAGCTGGCTGTTAGCCCCCCAGCCGGAGAGTGCCAGGTTCGGCCTTTTTGCCCTCGACCAGCGGTTTGTTGGGGCGTAAAGACCACAGCACCAACGGGGAGATGACGATGGGCGATCGCCCAGCTATTGGTGCTGCTGCATTGGTCGAGCCAGTACAGCCAGTCAGGTTGGGGAGAGGGAGGGGCGATCGCTTGGGGTTGCAGATTCATAGGACAGAGCCGGATCAGAGACAGAAGCAGAGACAGAGACAGAGACAGAGGCAGAGGCAGAGGCAGGATATTGGGATTGCACGTAGGCCAACACCATAGGCTTTAAGCGTTCAACCATTTGCTCAATCACAGAGCGGTCAAAGTCACTCCAGGTTCGCGGCTGATCAAACACCGCAGGCTGTAAAATTGCCCATAGCTGTCCATCTTCACATAAATGGGCATGGACAAGCGCCCGATGCCCAAGTTTCTTCTCAAACTCGGGGTTGGCGATCGCCGGATCTACCGTTTCCACATCGGCTACAAAAATCGACGGTTCTCCCCGCAAAGCCGCAGCAAACATCGGGTCTTCCTGTTCCCAAGGTTCCTCCCTGATCCATCCCGCTGTGCTGGTGTCGGGAATATCCTCCCTGCGTCGCCAACAGAAATGCCGATGGAGCCGGGTTGCTGGATGACGCACATGGATAAAACAGCGATCGCACTCCAACACCGTTCCCAATGCCGGAAGAATATCCTGGAGAATGGCTTCAGGAGGGCGATCGGCGGTCAAGATTTCGGCCAAAGATTGGGGCAGGGTCTGAGTCGTCATGGCAGTTCACAGGTTGAGATCCAAGGAATGCCTGGAGTTTACTCATCCTGGAGGTTAGAACGCGAATATCCAAAGACAGAATTTTCCGCCTTGCCCCC
>JALOOP010000098.1 GCA_025454315.1 Oculatellaceae cyanobacterium Prado106 | reverse complement strand
GCCAAGCGTCATCTCGTGGAAATTGCAGCACTAGGGCAATCCACTGGCAAACCCCAACGACTAGGCCGGCGATCGCCCCATTCAATTCCACCAACGAAATAATCAGGACTCCACACGCTAACCCCTCCCCCAGGCAAGTCGCAACAAGCCAGTACATGGGCTTGGGAAACTTGCGAAGTAACACGAGCCACTGGGCTAGACCCACGAGCAAGCCATAGGTTAATCCGCTACGGAAAAAGCTGATAACCCATTCAAGTTGGACTGCTTCGGCAGCGAGATGGGGGAAAAGGTCTTCAATGAGATTGCCCCAGAATCTATTGGTCAAGATAAAGACAAGGAGACAGGAGAAGATGGCGATCGGGATTGCCAGGAGCATCGCGCCAATCCAGAGTCCTAAGAATTTCCAATCGATGCGGTTCAGCATTGCCCCTCCATCTCCTCTACTTTGTTTGGCAGATTCCTCTACTTTGTTTGGCAGATTAAGGATGCCCCCTTTGGAATCTTAGATAGCGGAGTGGGTTTAGGGGTGAGAGGCAAATCGGTTGGAGGAAATTAAACCGCAGAGACGCAGAGACGCAGAGGGATTTGTCTTCATTGCGGAGGAATATTAAGTGATTTGATTCTTAGTCCTTAGCTTTGATGATTACAAGGGAAAAGGGGTACCTGACTGGACGGCAGATACCCTTTTTGTGATTTGGATATGGGGTGCGGGGGCGTTGGGGGAGAGGGGCGATCGCGCCAGTTTATGCCATTTGTTCAAAGACTTGGGCTGATGAATCCCTGAACAGTTCCTTGATCAGGTTACTGTAATCCCCAATGGCCTTAGCTATTGAGAACGGCATTGAGCAGTTCAGGGTGCAGACCAGCAGAATGCTCGGAGGATTCTTTTTGGCGGGAAAAGATGCGGTGATGGGTGAGATCGACTTTGAGATGGCGGATGGAGTCCTGGTTTTGCATGTTGACCAGGTTGTATTCCACGTTTTCCGAGTAGATAGTCATGACGATGTTGAGCAGTTCCAGGAACTGAATCACCCAGGCACATTCGTCTTCGGCGTAGCTTTCGTAATATTGAACCAGGGTGGCGACGCTGATTTCTAGCTGGGTTTTGACATTGCGGCAGATCAGGGTCAGTTTCAGCAGCAAAATCACCAGGACGAGCGGGTTCTTTTGGGAACTGAGGCGGAGAAAGAGCGGGGAAGGTTCACCGGTGCGATCGATGGTCAGATACTCCACGAGACGATTGGCGGTTCTCAGCAGGATCGCTTCGTTGATGGGCTGATCATGCTGGCTGCTGTACAGGTCGGTGAGCTTGTGGGAGAGTTCTTGGCGGAGTTCTTGGGCGAAGTCGTCGGGGGCAACGCCAAAGAACAGGTATTGCAGCAGGCTTTTCTTGAAGGTTTGGTAGGACTGATTGGCGGTTTGTTGGAGGAACAGCTTGGCCACACTGGGGTAGCTGTAGCTGCCTCGCTTGGTCACCACTTTTTTGATTAGCCGCAGCACTTCGTCCCCGAGGGAGGTGGGGTTGGCCAGTAGTTTAGGGGTGGCATGGACTGACTCTGAACGAGCCGTGTACATGGCCAGGTCAAACTTGAATTTGTCTTTGAGTTCTTGGGAGAGCTTTTGGGCGACCTGCCGTTGTTCCAAGGGGTTTTCGGGGTTGGCGTATTGGGGTGCCAGCAGGTAGGAGGTATAGCGGCGGCTCCAGTGGCCGTTGCCCCGGTCTTCATAGCGTGCGGTCAACAGCCGCAGTTCGGCAAAATCTTGGCTGGCGATGAAATTGCGGAGCCAACCTCGTAGGTGTCCGAGCAGTTGGGCATCGGATTCTTCTTGGAGGATGGGGTTGTCAAAGGCTTGGATGAGCCGATGGATGGCGCTGTGGCAGCGAGCCATGTCCCAGTTGTTGATGAGGATGTAGCAGGCGCGCCGCAGGAGATTTCTAAAGTCTTCTTCCTGGTTGGCCAGCAGCATCTCGGTTAGGGCTTCGAGGTAGGCCGGGTCTGGGAGATTGTACTCAATGAAGAGTTGCTGAAATGCGCTGAGGGTTTGCTCGGGCGATCGCGTTTTCACCATGGACAGCAAAAACTCGCAGAGCATTTCCTGCGGCGGCAGGGTGCGCTGCGCCTGTCGTGCTTGATGAGACACACCGGGTCGGTACCGGGCGGTCACTTTATCCCTGATCACTTTATCCCCAATCATAGACTTATCCACCATTCCTGCTAGCGTAGGAGCGTCCAAACCGGACTCAGTAACTTTACTCAATCCTAGCCAAGGGTATGATTTTATACATCGTGGATATCCGATCTTTACATTCTTTGGAAAAAAACTTCACGAAAGTGGGGAATGGGGAGCGGGGAGTGGGGAGTAGGGCGTAGGGAGTAGGGGAGAGGGAAAAGGGGAAAGGCGAAAGGGGAAGGGCAAAAAGGGGAATTCCATTGTGATTTCGTTTGGGGAACTCTGGGGCTGTTCCAATATCCCCCCTTTTCCCTTTCCCCTTTTCCCTTTCGCCCCTCCTTCTCACGCAAGAAGGCAAATTAAAAGTCCCACCCTCAAGAAAGGGCAGGACTTTCATAGTTTAAAGATGGGGGCGAAGGGACTTGAACCCTTACAACCTTGCGGTCAACGGATTTTAAGTCCGTAGCGTCTACCATTCCGCCACGCCCCCGCGTGGTTGGTGAATCTTACTCGGGTGCAGCCTATTTTAGCATCACCTTTTTGCGTCATTGTTTGATTCATGTTGCATGGTAGTGAGGATTGATGGCTTCTGTCAATGCAATTTGCGGTTGCAGCATAAATCTCAATGCAGTGGGGCTAGGGATTGGGGTAGATGGAGGGGATGCGTGGCTGATAGGGCAGATTTTATGGGACTTACCGTGCTGGACTGGGGATGCCAAGGTGGCTGAAATCCCCTATTCTAAAGACTAATCTGTTACATATCTTGAACTATGGCTTCGATCGAGAACCAAATCGCGTTGATTACGGGTGCGAGTAGTGGGATTGGTGCGGCTTGTGCGAAGGCTTTTGCTGAGGCGGGGGCGAAGCTGATTCTGGCGGCGCGGCGGTTGGAACGACTGGAGCAGTTGGCGGCGGAGTTGCGGGGGATGGGGAGTCAGGTGCTGGTGCTGGAAATGGATGTGTGCGATCGCCCCACCGTAAAATCTACGCTCCAATCTTTGCCCGATCCTTGGAATCAGATTGATATTTTGGTGAACAATGCGGGCTTGAGTCGGGGACTTGATCCACTCCAGGACGGCAGCATCCAGGACTGGGAGGAGATGATCGACACCAATATTAAGGGATTGCTGTATGTGACTCGGTTTGTGGTGCCGGCGATGGTCAGCCGGAGGAGAGGGCATGTGGTGAATATTGGCTCGGTTGCGGGG
This sequence comes from Oculatellaceae cyanobacterium Prado106, assembly GCA_025454315.1. GTDB lineage: Bacteria > Cyanobacteriota > Cyanobacteriia > Elainellales > Elainellaceae > Prado106. The sequence goes on along the minus strand of JALOOP010000098.1, from coordinate 29,054 downwards.
CACCAGGTTTATCCCAAAGGAAATGTTTATTGTGCAACGAAGGCGGCGGTGCGATCGCTGTCAGAGGGTTTAAAGATTGACTTGCTGGGGACTCCGGTGCGGGTTAGCTCAGTTGATCCGGGGATGGTAGAGACGGAGTTTAGCGAGGTGCGGTTTCGGGGGGATGCGGAGCGGGCAGGGAAGGTGTATCAGAATGTGCAGCCCTTGACGGCAGCGGATATTGCGGATGTGGTGCTGTTCTGTGTGACCCGTCCGGCGCATGTGAACCTGAGCGAAATCCTGGTGATGCCCGTGGATCAGGCAACGCCAACGATAGTGCATCGTCGGGAAACTTGAAGGGGTAATAGGGGAGACGCTTGGGGTGGTTCCTGAAAATTCTTGGAGAGAGAAGACCCTGAATTAAAGAAGATTCCATATCAAAAAGGAGGACATGGCAAAGCCGTGTCCTCCTTTTGAGTCGTTAGGGATGTATTTCCTAGAAATCTACTGAGTTGTTGAGGAGGTGATTTTCTGGAAATCTACTGTGAAATTTACTGTTCGCCGAAGTTCCAGCCGAGTCCGGCTTGGACGGCAGCAGCGGTGCCGCCGCTTTCGCGGTAAGCGTCAAAGGCGATGACCGCGTTGCCGAAGAGGACGAGGTTGCTGTAGGGGAAAACGAAGTCAATGCCGGGTTGGATGGCGAAACTGGTTTGGTTGCCGACGGGGGAGGTGCTGGTGTCGCTGTTTTGGATAGCGGCTCCTGCACCGATGTAGGCAGTGGTTTGCCAGTTGAGCGGGATGTCGTAGGAGACGGTGGGGACGATCGCCGTGGAATCGCTAATGAGGGCTTGTGCCCGGATCGAGATAGGTAGTTCTAGCAGGCGATAGCGGACGGCGACGACTCCTCCGGCGCGTCTTGGTTCAACCCCATCTTCGCCATCGGTGACTCCGACTGAACCGCCGACACCGATGTAGCTGCCGTAGGCGGCTTGGGCTGAAGCGGCAGGGGCAGAGAGCAGGCTGGCAGCGAGTGTGGCGATCGCCCCCAGAGCCGCTAGCCCTAAGAATTGCCCAGATTGTTGAATGGATTGTTGCACTGAATGGTGGATCGAATGCTTCCAAGTCTTTCGGTTATGCATCACTAAACTCCTCTGTTCCCACAAGACGGTTCGGACAGGTTCTGATCGCGCAAATTCTGACAAATTTGTTCGTACAAAACTTTGACGCTCAAATAATTCATCAAACAATACCTTAGTTGTTGTCCAAATGCCACTATGAATTAAAAATACATTTGGCCATTTTTGGGGACATAGACGAAGGGCGAAAGCGGTTGATTTAGGCCGATGTTGCCTAACTAACGATCTGACTCAGTTTGATTTTTAGGCCGGAAAATCAGTTCTTGATGGGGGTGGGTGCGATCGCTCCATCCAGCATCACCTGAATGAAGGGAGCAATTCCCATCGATGACTTTATTAAAAAGACTTCAGGGGTTTATGGAATGAAGTCCGGATTGGGTAAAGATTTCAAGAAATGATGTTAAGGCCAGAAGAATTATGCCCCAAAATAGGTCGAAGTGACTTGGCGATCAAAGATTCTTGGTATAAGGGCAATCCTGATCGCTGCTCTAGAAATCAGGGCATTCTACCAATGAATCAAATTAAACCTGATTCACAACCGACCACAGGCAATTTCGCCTGATTTAGGGATTTATTGAGACGCGGCAATGCCGTTTAGTTTTTTGGGGAGGCGGGAATGCGTAAACTTTCATTGGTGGCGATTTCAGCGGTAATCGCGTTAGTCGTGGGTGGCTGTAGCGGAGGCGAGGGTGACACACCCGTTGCCCAGGTTGAACCTGCCGCTGCCGCTTCTCCTGATCCAGCCGCAGCTTCTAGCCCCAGCGCTACGGATGCCGCGCAGCCCGGTGCCGCGCAACCCAACGCCGCGCAACCGGGACAAGCGCAAACAGGCAAGAAAGAAGGGGATGCGACAAAACCCAATGCCAATCGCAGCCGTGCCCGAGGCATCGTGCCGACGGATTTGATTAATTCGACCAATCCCAACCAGCGTCTTCGAGCCATTCGCAGCGAACGGCCTGATCCCTTTACGGTAGTGGCGCTGACCCCGACGGTGACGGTTTCTGAAGCGGCTCGTCGTCAAATTGCGATCAACAATGTTACGAGAATTGCTAATCCGCCTAGACCCACCGCACCCGCCTTTCTAGCGCCGCCTAAGCCCAAGCCTCCTGAATCTGCTCCGGTCGAACCGATACCCGAAATTCCGGCCTTTAGCGCTCCTGAAAATCAAGCCTTGCTGGCTAAGAATGTTAGTGTGACCGGGGTGATGCAGATGGGTGGCGTGGTGTATGCGATTATTGATGCGCCCAATGAATCCACCAGTCGCTATGTGCAAGTTGGGCAACGGCTTTCGGGTGGACAGATTGTCGTTCGGCGAATCAACTACAACGGCGTGGACTCTTCGGTGGTATTAGAAGAGGGCGGGTCAGAGGTGATTCGCAGAGTGGGAGATGCGCCTGAGAGTGCAGAGGCTGCTCAAGCTCAGACCTAAGCCTGTGGATGGGTGGATGGGTGGATGAGTAGATGGGTGAGGGGGTGAAGGAGTTATCGAACTCTTTCATCCCCTTACTTTTTGAAGCTCTTCTACTCTTTGATTTGCTACAGTTCTTGATTTGCTACAGTTCTTGATTTGCTACAAATCCGCCCTGCCATTTAATCCTGGGGTTATGCCTCATTCCAAAGCCGTTCGAGCTGGTAGCGCCAAGCGCCTAGCACCTCGTCGCGTTCTTGGGAGTTGGCATCTAGATCGCCCATGACACCTTCCTGGTAGAAGCGTTCGAGGGTTTGGAGGGTTTCTTCGAGGGATTGACCTTGTTGTTTGGCGGCCTGGATGATTTGGAGAATCTGGGTTTCCGCGAGTTGGTTGAAGGGGGTAGAGAGTCCTTGCTGGTGGAGCGTGACCAGGCGGACGGTGGCGGATTGAAAGTCTTCGGGGGTGAGGCTGGCCAGGTTGTGTTGATAGACACCCCAAAGAACCCCTTGGAAGAGGGCGTAGCGGGTTTCCTGGGTTTCGTCGAAGTTGGCTTCCATGAGTTGGGGCAGGAAGGGTTCAGCTTCGGTGGCCGAGGCGATGGTGACGAGCGATCGCAACCAGGACTGATCCTCCGACAGCAGCACCAACAATCGCAGCGATTCGGCTTCCACCTGCCAGGAATCCGGGTCACGCTTCTGTGCTGCGTCCCCGAAGAGGTGGGTGAGGGTGTTGGTGATGTCTTGGGGAGTCATGAAGGGAGTAGGGAGTAGGGAGTGGGGAGTGGGGAGAGAGGGGTGAAAGGCGAAAGGGAAGGGGTAATGTGAAAGGGGAATGATTCGACCTTTCGCTGTCCTAATTCTATTTAGTCTCAATTCATAGATTCCAATTCATAGATCACCCTTTTCCCTTTTCCCTTTCGCCTTTCGCCCTATCCGTTCAACAGGGCTTCCACAAACTCATAGCTAGAGAAGGGACGGAGGTCTTCGATGCCTTCGCCTGCGCCGATGAAGCGGATGGGGAGGCCGAGTTGTTTGACGACGGCGAGGGCGATGCCGCCCTTGGCGGTGCCGTCGAGTTTGGTCAGGACGACGCCGCTGAGTTTGGCGACTTCGGAGAAGACTTCGGCTTGGCGGAGGCCGTTTTGGCCGAGGGTGGAGTCGAGGACGAGGAGGGATTCGACATGGGCGTTGGGGGCTTTTTTGTCGATGATGCGGCGGATTTTGCTGAGTTCGTCCATGAGGTTTTTCTTGTTTTGCAGCCGTCCGGCGGTATCGACGATGAGGAGTTCGGTGTTGCGGGATTGGGCAGCGGTGATCGCATCAAAGACCACAGCGGCTGGATCGGTGTTTTGGCCAGGGTTGGCGATGACTTCGACTTGGCTGCGATCGCCCCAGACCTTCACCTGCTGAACGGCAGCAGCGCGGAAGGTGTCGGCAGCGGCGATCAGGCAGCGGTAGCCAGATTTTTGGGCGATATGGGCGATTTTGCCGATGGTGGTGGTTTTTCCAGCTCCGTTGACTCCGGTGACTAGCCAGATGTTGAGGCGGTCTTTTTCGGGGACAAAGGTGAGACTGTGGGAACCGCCCAAGGGTTCGTCGAGCATTTCGCGGAGGAGTTGCTTGAGGTAGGCGATCGCTTCTGCGGGGGGAAGTGCTTCTTGGCGGAGGCGGTTTTGGAGGGATTCGACGATGAAATCGGTGGCCTCGATGCCGACATCGGCCTGGAGGAGCAGCGACTCAATCTCCATGACGGCATCTTGATTCAGCGGTCCTTGACCAACGATCGCCCGTAGCTGGTTGACCAGGTTGCGGCGGGTTTTGTCTAAGCCTTGGCGCAGGCGTTTGAGCCAGGTGATTTCTTCGAGGGAGACTTGGTCGGGACGACGACCCTGACCGGCGAGGACTTCCGCTGACCAGACGAAGGCTTCATCTAGAACAAAGTCAGGAATTTCGGGAAGGGTTTCGAGGTCAGTGGTGGGTTGGGGTTCGGGTTCTGGCTCTGGTTCTCGAATCGCTTCGGCTTTGAGACGTTCTAGCCGTTCCTGGCGTTCGGCTTCGGCTTGTGCCCAGAAGGGGAGGGGAGCGGCTGGGATAGGTTCGGATGGGGGAGGGGCGATCGCTTCTGCTGAAACTTGCTCCAAGGCAACTGCTGGAGCTGTCTCTGGGGCTGTCTCTGGGGCTGCTTCTGGAACGGATTCTGGGACTGCTTCTGAAACTACTTCTGAGACTGCCTCTGAAACGGATTCGGGGACTGCTTCTGAAACTGCTTCTGGAACTACTTCTGGAACGGATTCGAGGACTGCTTCTGAAACTGCTTCTGGAACTACTTCTGGGACTGGTTCTGAGGCTACCTCTAAGACTGGTTCAGCCTCTGTTGTGGAAGTGTCTGCTGTGGAAGTGTCTGCAGTGGGTTCAGAAGTGGTTTCGACTGGTAATTCAGCAACTGATTCAGGTGCAGAGTCTGCTAGCGCTGCTGCACTGGATTCTGCGGGAACTACGGGTTGGACTTCTTCTGGCGCAACTTCTGGCGCAACTTCTGGCGCAGCAGCTTCTGGTGCAACAATTTCCGGTGTAGCTTCTGGTGTGGCGGTTTCCGTTGTCGTTGCTGTTTCCGCTTGATCAGGAGTCGATTCGGCCTGCCGCTGTTTTTGGATATTGGCGTAGGCCGCCTTAGCCCAGGTTAGGTAGTCCTGGTTGACGGCAGGGGGAGAATCTGTGGCTTCATCAGCAGGTTGTTCGGCCTCTTCCGCTGGCACGGGAGGCGTGTCGGCCTCTTCTGCCTTTTGGGAATCCGAGGAGTCGTTGAACTGACGATTAAACCAATTAAAAGGAGCCATAAAACCTTCTTGAAGCGATTACCTCTATGAGTTCACTCTATCGTGAATTGGCAGTGGAAGTAGGGAGTAGGGAGTGGGGAGTAGGGAGTAGGGAGTAGGGAGTAGGGAGTAGGGAGTAGGGAGTAGGGAGTAGGGAGGGAATCTTGGATTGCTTCTTAGGATTAACGAGGACAGGTAAGCAATAAAAGATCCAGAGGAGTTCTTTTCAACTTCTTTAAGGATTTATTGAAAGCCTGCCTTTCGTCTTTTGCCTATGGAAGCAAGCAGGGAGGCAAAAGGAGATACGTTTCGACTTTTTCAAAGATTGATTCAATGTCTCCCTTTCCCCTTTTCCCTTTCCCCTTTTCCCTTTCCCCGTTCCCCTTCCTAGCTGCCGAGCTTTTCGCTGACTCTCCTGAGGACTCCGTTGATGAAGCGGTGGCCGTCTTCGCCGCTGTAGCGCTTGGAGATTTCGACGGCTTCGTTGATGGCGACTTGTTCGGGGACTTTGATCAGCCACATTTCGGCGATCGCAATCCTTAAAATGTCTTGGTCGATACGGGCGAGGCGATGAACTTGCCAATCCACCATGGAGTCGGAGAGGAGTTGGTCGATGTCGCTGCGGTGGCTTTGCACCTGGGTGAGGAGTTCGATGACGTAGGACTGTACTTCGGTTTGTTGGGCGAGTTGGATGAATTCGGGCAGTTCGAGGGCGGCACCGAGGCGATTGATGGCAGCCTGGGTGAGTTCGATCGCGTCCTGAATCATGGCCTTGGCGCTTTTTTGGTCGGCGGCGCGGGTTTCGCTACTGAGGAGGCGATCGCTACTTCGATTTAGTTCTGCGACGGCGGTTTCCAGAGAGTCTTGGGCTTCGTGGGTCATGGTACGGACAGCGGCCAGCATGACATCCTGCAACTGCTGGGCTTGGAGGCGATCGGGCTTGTTGGGGAGTTGGCTGATGCTGAGCAGGGCGAGTTCACGGGCGATGCGACGGGCTTGCATGGGTGGGGAAGGGGGAATAGGGAGTGGGGAGTGGGGAGTGGGGGAGGGGCGAAAGGGGAAAGGGGAAAGGGGAAAGGGGGATCTGTGGGGAATTTTTGGGGTGTCTTTTTGGGGTGTTGCTATGGCTGAATCCAGGGCTATGTCTAGAGTATGTTCGTTGATGTCTATTTTTGTTTATCTATGTGTCTATCTGGGTCTATCTGGGTTTGCTGCATTGATTATCTGTGTTGAGTTCATTTTTGCATTGGTTCATCCATGTTCGTTCATGTTCATCGCTGAACCCTCCAGGAACTCTTTGATCCCATCCATGTCCCCCCCTTTTCCCTTTCCCCCTTCCCCTTTTCCCTTTCCCCCCTACTCCCCACTCCCTACTCCCTCGGCCTAACTCGTACTCGGATCAGTTCAAAGACTCCGGCTTTAGCGAGGCTTTCGTATTGGTTGGGTTGGAGTTGGGTGTCGGGGATTTTGCGCGATCGCACGACTAGCAGAACCGATTGGAGGCGGCGATGGCGGCGGGTGAGTTGGCGGAGGTGTTTTCTGACCTGGTCATGTTGGGAGACGAAGGTGAAGGGTTGTTGGGTATAGAATACCAGGCTGGGTTTGTTGTAGCCTGCCATGACGAGGCGTTCGCGGGGTTGGCGGACTTCGGTGATTTTGGCGGCGAGTTGGCGGAGGGGGAGTTGGCGCTGGGTATCGATGAGGGTGGAGAAGGGGAGTAGCACCATGCCGATGAAGGCCAGGAAGCCGATCAGTTGGGCTTGCCAAATCCAGCGAGCTTTTTTCTGCCAGAGAAGGACAAGGATTGCGATTGCCATCCCCAGCCAGACCCATGCTGACAGATTCGCCAAACCCAGTTGTTCTACCGTCTGGGAGAGATCGGGCATATCGCGATCGCCGTCCATCCAGCGGGGGCTGAGGAAAGCGCCGATCGCCAGCAGCAGGGAGAGGAGGATGGCGGCCAGGTGGCTAGCGGTGGCGGGGGTTGGCGATCGCATCAGCATTTGGTCGCGCCAGAAGAGGGTGACGAGGATGGCGGCGGCGGGGAGGAGGGGGAGCGTGTAGCTGGGGAGTTTGGTGGCGGCCAGGGTAAAGAAAGCGAAGATGAACAGGAACCAGACGAGGGCGAAGAGGCCGAGTTGGCTGGAGCGGGGTTGTTGTCGCCAGCGGGGGATCGGCCAGAGCGCTTTGAGGGAAGGTTTGGGGGTTTGCCGGGAGGGGAAGCAGAGACGGGCGATCGCAACTGGGAGATACACCGACCAGGGCAGGAAACTGACCGGAACGACGACAAAGTAGAAAAACCAGGGTGCCCAGTGATTATTCACGACCTGGGTGAAGCGCTCCAGATTGTGATAGCCGAAGAAGGAATCGATGTAGGCTCTGCCGTTTGCTAAGGTGACCAGGATGTACCAGGGCAGGGTGATGGCCAGAAAAATCAGGCCACCCCGGATAGGCTGCATCTCTCGTAGCACTGTCCAAAAGTTGCCCAGCAGCAGAAGGAAGCCGAGAATGATGCCCCCCGGTAGGACGATGCCGACGGGACCTTTGGCCAGGACGGCCAAGGCGCTGAGGACATAGAAGGCGAGATACCAGCGGGTTTGTCGCTGAGGCTGATGGGGTTGGGCATAGCCGAGGAAGAAGGCGAACAGAGATGCGCCGACACAGCCGCTGAGCAACATATCGGAGACGCCGATTCTAGCCCAGCCTAGTGTTTGCAGGTTGAGGGCGATCATGGCGGAACCCAACCAGGCGACAAACCAGGACATGGGATGGGAGTTGGGGGGTGGCGATCGCAGTTCTTCTGGGGCGATCGGTTCATGCGGTCTGGGAGTGGGGAGCGCGAGATCGGCTGTGCCGTAGTGCTGGAGAAGGTAGAAGCCGAATGCTGTTAGGCCAGTGGCTGCTAAGGCAGAGGGGAAACGGACTGCCCATTCGTTGATGCCTGTGACTTTGAATGCGATCGCCATCATCCAATACACCAAAGGCGGCTTATCGAAGCGATTTGCGCCATTGAAGTAGGGAGTGACCCAATCTCCAGTTACGGTCATCAGCCGAGACGCTTCGGCAAAGAGGGGTTCTGTTTCGTCTACTAATCCGGTGCTGCCCAACCGCCACCAGAAGGCGATCCCACAGATCAGCATCAGCCATAGCAGGGAGAGTGTCCAGGCCAGTGCTGGATTTTTGACCCAGAATTTGGGCAGTCGGTGGGGTGGAGTGGGAGTCTCGGAGGGAGAGGTCATGAAGGCAACTGAGACCGATTGGGATATTTTTCAGACCTTACTTTAGCGCGAAATGTCCTGCTCCATGCTGACTGTCTCAAGGGCGACTGTTTAGGTCTGAGGAATGAGAAGCAAATAAGCTGAAATAAATTTAAACCGCAGAGACGCAGAGACGCAGAGGGGTTGGTCTGCTGTTTGAAGAGTTAGTCTTTAAGGCTGGAGGATGAGCCACCATTCCTGAGTGTTGGCATTCCAGGCGGGGCTGGCGGTTTGGCCGACGACGTAGGGACCCCAATAGCGCTGGGAGCCGTCTTGGGCGAAGGCGACTACCACATCTCCGGGTTGGAGTTGCAGCTTTTGATTGCTGGGGAGGGAGAGGATTAGCCCTTTTGTGCGGCCTTCTTGGGGAGCAAAATCCCAATGGGCGGGTTGGCTGTAGGAGGCGTTGGGGGCTGTGGCGGGTGGTGAAGCGGGTGCTGGAGTGGATTGAGGGAGGAGCGCGACTCGGATGGGATGTTTGGTTTGATTGCTGACTCTGAGGGTGGCTTGGGTGCCTTGGGCGATGGGGGAATTGGCCTGTGCAGGGTTGAGGGTGGGGGTGGTGGGTTCAGCTTCTGGGGCGAGGAGAGCGTCTCGTTGGGCAGGGCTGAGGGGGCTAGGGGTGCCCCCAGGTTCGACCCCGGATTCGACGCGGATATCGATGGAGAGCCAGCGAGAGAGCAAAAAGATAATTAGCCCGATCGCCAAGATCCCTAGGATGGCGGGGTGGAGTTTGGATTTGGGTTTTTGCTTAATATCTTTCGTCATAATCAGCCCAATTTTCTATATGCTCTAACTTATCTATTTGCATTCACTTCTATCTGCATTCATTTCTATCTGCATTCACTTAAATGGGCGTTCACCTTGCTCTGGCAGGGGTGCGTCATTTGCCTCTTCTTTAATCTAGACCTTGTTGAAGATTCCGGTATGCAAAACACCCGTCTCAGTACTTTGGTTGAAGGTTCGTTGCAACGTTTTGTGCGCTGGCTTCAGAATCCCTGGAGACGGTTTTCGGTGATTGTGATTAGCATTTTGTTTGGCAATTTTTTGGCTTCGGCGATTTCGACGATCGCCGGACAGTTGGCTGAACTGGATGTGCTGGCGGCGGCGCTGGTGGTGGGGTTGACGGAGGTGATTAGCTGGGTGGCGTATCGGGGCGATCGCACAAGACGATTGGAGAGGCCGCGTGCATTGTTTTTAGAGATTTTGAATGGACTTAAGATTGGCGGGTTGTATGGGTTATTTTTGGAGGCGTTTAAGTTGGGGAGTTAGGGAGAGTGTTGAGAGATGAGGTTGGTTGAATTTTGGAAGTGAACCGCAGAGACGCAGAGACACAGAGAGGGAACTTTTGGTTTTGGGTTTTGGGTGGAAGGAACTTTAGTGGTTTTCTAGACTTTTGACCTTGACCTGCTGGTTGGGATCGGAAAGCAACCCGCCAGTCCCAGTAGAAACCTCCGCAGAAACGAGTGATCCGGGATTTGGCTCGGCTTCTTTAAAATTTTTGGTTTTTTGGAAAAGGGATACGTCTGGTGGAGTTTGGCGATCGCACTCCATGTTTTTCAATTTTGAGCTTGTGGATTTGACCGATGACCTCGCTTCATGACCGCATTCAGGAATTTTGTGCTGCTCGGTGGGGCTGGGAAACCTTGCCAGCAGGGTTGTTTGAAGAAGTTTGGTTGCCGTTGGCGACTCAGATAGCGGCATGGCGGCAGGAGACTGCGGGCGTTTTGATTCAGGGGATTTTGGGGGGACAGGGAACCGGGAAAACGACCCTGGCAACGATTTTGATTGAGATTCTCAGGGAATGGGGGTTGACCGTTGGCCAACTTTCTCTGGATGACTTGTATAAGACCTATGCCGATCGCCAACAGTTACAACGGGCTGATCCTCGGTTTCGTTGGCGAGGGCCGCCGGGGACGCATGATGTGGCGTTGGGGTTAGCGGTGCTGCGGCAGTTGAAGCAAGGGGTTTTTCCGATCGAGTTGCCTCGGTTTGATAAGTCGGCTTGGAATGGGATGGGCGATCGCACCCACCCCGAAGTGATTGCTCATGCCGATATTTTGTTGTTTGAAGGCTGGTTTGTTGGGGTTCGACCGATTGATCCTGGGCAGTTTGAACAGGCACCTGCACCGATTGAGCGTGAGAGCGATCGCATCTTTGCCCGTGAGATGAACGATCGCCTGCAAGACTACCTGCCGCTGTGGGAAAACCTCGATCGGCTAATTGTTTTGCATCCCCAGGATTATCGATGGAGCAAACCCTGGCGACGGGAGGCCGAACAGCGAATGATGGCGGCGGGGCGATCGGGGATGACCGATGAGGAGATCGACGAATTTGTGGAGTATTTTTGGCGATCGCTGCACCCTGAACTCTTGATACAGCCGTTGCTTTCTGACCCGGATCACGTTGATCTCGTCATTGAAATTGATACCCATCACCAACCCCAACGAGTTTATCAACCCACGCAGAAAATCAATTGATGGGCAGGGGAAATGGAGGTAACCTTGCTAGACTTCTCCTTCCAAAAAAGATAAAGACAAATGGATTGTAGTCAGAGTTTTAGATCGCTATATTGAGGTTAGCTTTCACAAACCGTTAGATCCTATGACTCCCGAAGAACTTGAGCAATTGCGAATTGAGAGCGATCTCAGAATCAATACTAAGCTCGAAGACTTAGCCAACCGCATGGCAGAGAGTCGAGAGGAATTCGACACGCACATCAAACAATTGAAAGAAACTATCAACGATATCGCCGAAGCGCAGAAAGCGGCATCCCTGGAGCATCATAAAATCCAGCAGCTAGTTCAGAGTAACGCAAGGTCGATCGAAGCTTTATCAATGCAGGCGGCTGAGGATCGAGCGATATGGAGCGCACGACACCAGCAGATGGCAGAGGCAATCAATCGGTTAGCCGAGATTCAAGAGGCAGCTACAGAAGAACGGCAAGAACTCCGCCAAGCCACCATCGGAATTGCAAATTTACTCTCTTCTCTAGATGAAGACCGACCCACAGTTTTGCGGCGGTTAAACAGCATTGAGAATAAGGTCGATCGCTTGCTGCAAAAGGATGAAGAGTAGGAGCACAATTGGGCATTTGCTCTAGTTTTAGACAAAGCGCTCTAGCGTTTGTCTTAGGGTTTTGACTCGTTGAGTAATAGCTGACCAGTCCTGAGCGGCGATCGCCCCTGCTGGAAATAACTGTCCTCCCAGACCAACGGCGATCGCCCCTGCCGCTAAAAAATCCTGGGCGTTCTCCAAAGTAACCCCTCCGGTGGGAATCAGCGGAATCTCTCCCAGCGGGGCATGGAGATGCCGCAGGTAGGAAGCTCCGCCCACGGACTGAATCGGAAAGACTTTGACACAGGTTGCGCCTGCTTGCCATGCCGTCACAATTTCGGTGGGAGATAGTGCGCCGGGAACGATGGGGACTTGTTGGGCTTGCGCTGTTTGAATGAGTTCGACGTTGACATGGGGCGTGAACAGAAACTGCGCTCCGGCTGCGATCGCCTCCTGCACCATCTCTATGGTTAACAATGTGCCTGCCCCAATCCAACAATCGGGTAATTCAGCGCGGAGACGTTGGATGAGAGAGGCGGGGCGATCGCTATTCCAGGTAATCTCGATCATCGTCATCCCTCCGGCTGCAACCGCTTTGGCCATGGCAACGCCCCATTCAAACTGGGGGATGCGGATGACGGCGATCGATCGCTGTTGTTTCAGGTGGGAGAGCCAAAGAGCAGACATGGAGGCTGAGGTAAAGACTGAACATAAGAGGTTGAACTCTTCCAGACGATAGCATAGCCCTGACTTGTCCAGTGCTGCTGAGCTTGCTCTCTAGGATGGGTCGTGGAGGAGTGGCGATCGCAATTCTGATTCGATAGAATTCTAATTAGATGAATATCGAAGTAGAATCAAGAAAAGCCAATGGAGTCCCTATGGAACCGATCGATTTTCAAACCCTCTTGGAATTCTTTAAGGTCATGGCCAACGAGAGTCGCCTGAAAATGGTTGGGATTTTAGCTCAGCGGCAATGCAGCGTTGAAGAACTCGCTGCCCTGCTGAGCCTAAAAGAACCCACCATTTCTCACCACTTAGCCAAACTCAAAGAACTCAACCTAGTCCAAATGCAACCCGAGGGCAATCAACATCTGTACCGATTAGACAGCGAAGCATTACAAGCCCTCAACAAAGCAGTCTTAACCGCTAACCCAGCCGCCTCCATGGCTCAGGGTGTTACTGATGATGCCTGGGAAACCAAAGTCCTCAAGTCCTACTTTGAAGAAGGCCGACTCACCCAAATTCCAGCCAGCCACCGCAAGCGATGGGTCATCCTCAAGTGGCTAGCGCGACAGTTTGAAATCGGCACGCTCTACCCCGAAAAACAAGTCAACGAAATTCTCCAACGCTATCACTTCGACTCCGCCACCCTAAGACGCGAGTTCATCAGCTACCAAATGATGCAGCGAGAAAATGGCGTGTATTGGCGAGAACCGGAGGAGCGGTGGAAGGCTGTCTAGGGAAGGGAGTGGGGAGTGGGGAGTGGGGAGTGGGGAGTGGGGAGTGGGGAAAGGGGAAAGGGGAAAGGGGAAAGGGGAAAGGGGAAGGGGGAAAGGGGAAGGGAAGAGCGGCTAATTTGAGGTTCAAGAAATCTTCTCTTGTGGAATTTTTGTGTTTAGGAGAAAGGACTCCCTTGAGATACCCATCCACCCATCCACGCATCCACCCATCCACGCATCCACCCATCCACGCATCCACCCATCCACCCATCTACCTTTTCCCTTCCTCCTCTCTGCGTCTCTGCGGTTAATAGTTTTTTCGCAACAAAAAAGGGGCAGTCATAAACCACCCCTGAGAGCTATCTAAAAAAGTTGCAGATGGAATTAGGCGATCGTTGCCATTTTCACTAGGCGATCGTTGCCATTTTCACATCACTGGTTGCCAGCAACTCTTGTAATTCTTCAGAATCGACGGTTTCGCGCTCGATTAGCATTTCAGCCAGACGATTCAGGACATTGCGGTTTTCGGTGAGAACCGACTTGGATCGGCGATAAGCTTGTTCCACCAGATTGCGGACTTCATCATCGACGGCAGCAGCGGTTTCTTCGGAGAAATCGCGCTCGGCCATGATGTCTCTGCCCAGGAACATGCCCCCTTGGGAGCGACCCAGGGCGACGGGACCCAGGCGATCGCTCATGCCAAATCGCATCACCATCTGACGCGCCACCCGAGCGACTTGCTGGAGGTCATTGGAAGCGCCTGTGGTGACTTCTTCTTCACCAAAGACGATCTCTTCCGCAATCCGACCGCCCAAGGCAACTGCCATTTGGTTTTGCAGGTAGGAACGGGAGTACAGACCAGAATCCATCCGATCTTCGCTGGGCGTGAACCAGGTCAAACCACCCGCACGACCGCGAGGGATGATGCTGATTTTTTGGACTGGGTCATAGTCGGGCATCAGCGCGCCGACGAGGGCATGGCCTGCTTCATGGAAGGCGACCAGCGTTTTGCGCTTTTCGCTCATGACGCGGTCTTTCTTCTCAGGGCCAGCAAGGACGCGATCGATCGCATCGTTCACTTCGTCCATCGAGATTTCGGTCAGGTTGCGACGAGCAGCGAGAATGGCCGCTTCATTGAGCAGGTTGGCCAAATCGGCTCCGGTGAATCCGGGAGTCCGACGGGCAATTTTTTCGAGGTCTACGTCCTTGGAAAGGGTTTTGCCTCGGGCGTGAACATTAAGGATTTCTAGACGACCTGCGTAATCGGGGCGATCGACCACGACTTGGCGATCGAAACGACCGGGACGCAGCAGCGCCGCATCCAGCACATCAGGACGGTTTGTGGCCGCAATGATGATAATGCCAGTGTTGCCTTCAAAGCCGTCCATTTCGGTCAGCAACTGGTTGAGGGTTTGTTCCCGCTCATCGTTGCCGCCGCCTAGACCCGCGCCCCGTTGACGACCGACAGCGTCAATTTCATCAATGAAGACGATACAGGGGGCATTGGCCTTGGCCTGTTCAAACAAATCACGAACCCGAGAAGCACCCACGCCGACAAACATTTCAACGAACTCAGAGCCAGAGATGGAGAAGAAAGGCACCCCCGCTTCACCGGCAACCGCCTTAGCTAGCAGGGTTTTTCCGGTTCCGGGAGGCCCTACCAGCAGCACGCCCTTGGGAATCTTGGCACCGACAGCCGTAAAGCGATCGGCGTTCTTCAAAAAGTCTACGACTTCGGCCAGTTCTAGCTTGGCCTGCTCAATCCCAGCGACATCGCCAAAGGTGACCTGAGTCTGAGGCTCCATTTGGACTCTGGCCTTGGATTTGCCAAAGTTCATGGCCTGACTGCCGGGGCCGTTTTGGGCACGTCGCAGGACGAAGAACAGCACCACCAACAGGAGGAAGGGAATCAGCAGAGTGCTAAAGACTCTGGCTAAAACATTGTCCTCGCCCTGTTGAGTCACAGAAATATCGACATTGTTTCTTTGGAGAATGTCGAGCAGTTCGGGATCATTGGGGAGGTTGACGACGTAGTTTTGACCATCGGTGGTTTTGGCGATCGCCAACTGTCGATCGGAGCGAATCGCGACCTTTTCCACCTGGTCTGCCGTCACTTGGTTAATAAATTCGCTATAGCGCCATGTTTTGCTGGGGGGCTGACGGTTGTCCCACAGAGCCGTCGCCAAGAAAACGACGACAACGACCAAAAGGGCGTACAAGCCCGCATTTCTCCAACGCTTATTCACTGAGGTTTTTCCTCCCTAGTTCTCAATGCGAGGCAATTCAGTTTCTTAATATTTATTAATGTAACGCATCTAACTTCGATCCTGACGAGCAAGATGCAGTTTTTGAAACCTCGCTAGTATTCCCATTTTGCCACTGGATTGGTGGGTCATGTTCTAAATTTTTTTAGGGAGTGGGGAGTGGGGAGATGGGGAGGGGGCGAAAGGGGAAAGGGGAAAGGGGAAAGGGGGCCTTTGGAGCTTTCAGGGTGAGATTTGTGGCTGGAATCGGGAGTTTATCTGTGTGGGGAGATGGGTGAGAGGGGAAAGGGGGGATGGAAAAGGGAATTCCTCGACTTTCGATTGTTTTATGTACCGCTGGAACCACGAGCTTATCTGCGTGGGGAGATGGGCGAAAAGGGGATTCCTTGATTTTTCATTGGTTGATTCATCGCTGGAATTAAGAATTCATGGGTCTTTCACTGTTCTACTTTTCACTGTTCTACTTACTGAAGTCCCTTTAGCCTTTTCCCTTCCTCTGCGTATAGAGAGGTTCAATGCGGTTCAAACTGACAGTTTTTCTGATTTCTTATGCTGTCAGCCGAAGCTTTGTTCTGGTCGAGGAAATCGGGTTGGGGGCGGGTTGAGGTAGGATTTAATACGGCTCTTATCGTAAGTTTGTTGGCTGGTTGACGGGTCAAATTTCTAGAAGCGATCGCACAATATCCTTCACTCCCATATCCCTCACTCCCATATCCCTCACTCCCCGTTCCTTTGTCCTATGGTTTCTTCGACTTCCCAAGCGCCTATCCCGGTGGATCAGATTCGCTACAACGCAGATGGGTTAGTGCCTGCCATCATCCAGGATTATCTGGATGGCACGGTGCTGATGATGGCCTGGATGAATGCAGAGTCGCTGCAAAAAACAATGGAAACGGGGCAAACCTGGTTCTGGAGCCGATCGCGCGCTGAACTCTGGAACAAGGGTGCAACCTCCGGGCATTGGCAGCAGGTCAAATCCCTCCGCTATGACTGCGACAGCGATGCGCTGCTGATTGGGGTGGAGCAAATGGGCGATATTGCTTGTCACACGGGCGAACGAAGCTGCTTTCATCAAGTCGAAGGCTCAATTCAGGCTCCTCCAGCGGACACGTTATCTCAGGTGTTTGAGGTCATTTGTGATCGCCGCGACCACCCCAATCCCGACTCCTACACCTGCAAACTTTTAGCAGGCGGGGACAATAAAATTCTCAAAAAAATTGGCGAAGAATCGGCGGAAGTGGTGATGGCTTGCAAAGACGATGATGGGGATGCGATCGCCGGAGAAGTCGCCGATTTGATCTACCATACGCTGGTTGCAATGGCGTATCACCAGGTTGATATTCGAGCGGTATACCGCAAGCTCCAAGAACGCCGAAGGTAGGAATTTAAGCGGCATCAACAGGACATTTGGTAGACTAAATCCTTTGCTTTTGGTGTGTCTTAGTGCGAGTCTGCAAAATTTCAGCTTATTTTGCTCTCATTCTATTTGCTTGTCTTTACGCAGTTTTCAGCATCTGAGCTAGTTGTTTGAGATGTTGGAGAACCGTCCCAATTTGAGAGACAGGCGGAATGATTGAAAAGGCTTGGGAGATACTGTAGGTCGGTTGCGATGGCTGATTGGGTTGGGCGTGATTCAGCTTGACAAAGACGAATTCTCGGCCACTGACGAGCAGGCCGTAAGTTTGCTCTGTCGCATTGGGGTTGGCCAACATGCAGGCGAGAGCTTGGGGTAGGGCAACCATGACATCGAAGCCAGTTTGTTTCGATTCAATCACCAGAATCCAGAGCTTCTTCTGGACAATCAGAACATCGATTTTGCCTTTGACGATCGCCCCTTCATCCTCAGCCGTGATTCTAATGGGTTTCTCCGTTTCAACATCAAACGGCGGCTGATAAAACCCTGCGAGATCCAACATCGGCGACAAAATCACCATTTTGACCGTCTCCTCAGACATGGGACGACGTTGGGAGAGATTCTGATAGTTGCTGATGATGCGAGCGAGTTGTAATTGCTCCAGTTCTGTCAGAGGCTGTATGGGAACCGACCATTGCTCCAGAAAAGATTCCTGAACTGCTCTGAGTCCAAATTTTTCTTTGAGGTCAAAAAGACTAATATCTTTCGCGTAAATGGTCTGAGGCATAGCAAGTTGACCTTTTCAGTTTGAGCTTCAGTTTGAACTTTAAAGAGCAATTGAAAGACCCATTGGGGCGATTCAACTCATCAGTATTGTAGGCAATTCCGCTAGCTGCTTAAACCTGGATTTAGCCAAGGATTTATACAGGGGCAAGCGGTTCACCCTTGAATCGCTGATTTTGATCCTCAAATGGTTTGGCGATGCAGAATGACCTGTGTTTTTCATGGTTTGCGATCGCCCACTCCCACACACTCTCCGAAATAAGATTTGCAGAAATCCAACTCCGTATAAATCATTAGCGTGGACTCTAAATATACCAAGGGAACACTGAGAAACAAGTTCATGTTTCTTATGGAGCGTTTTATGATCAATCAGGCCGAGCAGCCTCATTTTCGGGGATGGATTGCCAGCGGACTTCTCATGACCAATGCCTTGCTTTGGGGTGCGATCGCCGTTCCATCCCCAGCTCTAGCTCAAGAACGCAGTGCCAAGGATATTTGCTTAGAGGCGATCATTGCTACCCAAAAACGGATTGTGGAGGGAAGAACCATCAACCTTGAGATGCAAGTGTTAGATCTAGATGAATCCCGAGGATATCTGGGCGATCGCTCTCAGGAACTGCAATTCATTATGGGGGACTTTTCTCGTCCCGGTCTAACCCCAGACGGCAGAGCCGTGTTGCAATCGCCTGTCTTGATGCAATCCATGGCCACCGAGATTATCAGCGACTGTCCTTCCATTGGCAGCGTGGTATTTGCAGCGGCGGACTCCGAATGGGCTATCTCTTTTGGTCTCATTGAGGGGGGTGTGCAAGCGTTCCAATGCCTTCAAAGAGAGCCTTGGGAATCATCGCCTGCGCCTTGGGGCTTCTTGGACTGCAACAACTAGATTTATTCTTCTCAGACACAACATCAGAACACTTCCACCTATGATGAAATCTCTTCTTTTCACCGTCCGCTTTACCGTTAGCGCAGTGCTTAGCTCCATCACCTGTTTCGCCGGGTCTGCCCTGTCCCAAGCCGTTCCCGCCACGCTTAGACAGGAAATGCCCTACGCTGAAGCCCGACAGATTTTGCTGGATGAAGGCTGGCAAGCAATTTTGTTTCCGGGCGATCGCCAAATCACCTCCACCACCGAAGAGTACCTGATCAACGAGCTAGGCTATAGCGAATTTGTCGCTTGTTCAGGCACTGGCATGGGCTTTTGTCGCGCCGAATTTGCCACAGCGGACTCCCAGAAACTGATTTTGATCACCGTCGATAATCAGTCTGGGCAAGAACCCACGCTGTATCGCTGGTATCTTGAAGAAAACCCCGAAAGCTAAGGAAATACTGCCAAGGAATTCTCCTAAGGGACAAAGGACAATGACTCAAACCCCATTCAAAACGTTGTTGACCTTCCAGGACTATCTGTCCTATGACGATGGTACCGATGCGCGTTATGAACTAGCAATATGATTCAAGAACTTGATACTGTCGTCCTCACGCATGATCTCCCGGAGCAAAATCTGAAGGCCGGAGAGCGAGGTGCTATTGTTCATTGTTACCAGGATGATGAGGCATTTGAGGTAGAGTTCGTTAATGCTGAAGGTCGGACGATCGCCGTCCTAACCTTGTCCAAGACGGATATCCAGGCAGAATCCGCGCAACCAACCTGGAAGCAAGCATAGCCAAAATGATTGACGAAACAAAAGAGGCTTACAACCCACAAGTTGTAAGCCTCTTTCGCTAATAGAGAGTGATAGTACATCACAGATTCATTCAATTCGCTCAGGTTTCTGCCTCTAGTTTACTCGTCTGACTCTTCCCGTCCATCCCAAAAGCGGAGATGTTCTGCGATCGCCTCTGGACTCGGCAGCTCGTCCCGATAATCATCCGGAAGCTGTGGCACGATTGTATAAGTCGCCACCCCAATCGGACGGGAAGCGGTTCGCAACGCATATTCCACAACGGTTTTATTTTTATACCGACAAATAATCATCCCAATCGGCGGATTCTCCCCTTCCAAACGCTCCTGACAATCTAGCGCTTCCAAATAAAATTCCATTTTGCCTTTATGCTCAGGCTTAAAATCACCCACTTTTAATTCGATCGCCACCAAACATCGTAGCCGACGATGAAACAACAGCAGATCGATAAAGTACTCCTGTCCACCCACATCCAATCGGTACTGATTGCCAATAAATGCAAATGCACCGCCCAACTCAGAAAGAAACGATCGGATGTTTTTAATCAGAGCCTGTTCTAATTCGTATTCCGAGTATTCTTCAGACAAACTCAAAAAATCAAAAGTGTAGTGATCTTTAACTGCCAGTATTGCTTGTGACCTGATCGCTTCGGGAATCGCTTTGTCAAAATTCGTTTGATTCAGCAAGAATCTTTCGTAACTCTTGTTGTCAATTTGATGCTGAAGCACCGCCTTAGTCCAGCCCTATCGAGCCGTTGCCCGTATATAAAACTCCCGTTCTAAGTCATCTTTACACCGACTCATAATCACTAGATTTTTAGTCCAGCTAATTTCTGCAACCAATGGTTGCAGAATTGGTCGAGTTGAATAAGTACAATAAAACTCCCTCATGTTCCATAGGTTTCTCGCTGAAAAACCATTCTGCCCTGGAAATTCTGCCTGCAAATCTCGCGCTAGTGTCTCAACGACAGACTTGCCCCAGCCCAGTAACGCTTGCTTATGGTGAATGAGTTCCCCGATTTCCCAATACAGACCGACTAGCTCACGATTCACGCTCCGCATTGCTTGCAGTTGGCGATCGCGAATCCGCCCCTTAATCTCACGGAAAAAGTTGGCATAATCCTGAGCATTCATTTCACTCATAACATTCCTCACAAGTTCTGCACTGAACTGTTGTCCTATCAGTTGGATGCGATCGAACGCTCCTAAAAAGAATTGGTTCCAGAAATCTTTGATGATCTCCAGAACCAATTCTAATTATTCAATCGGAGCGACAGGATTTGAACCTGCGACCCCTACTACCCCAAAGTAGTGCGCTACCAAGCTGCGCTACGCCCCGATTCGTTTCGTGCTTAACAAGCATAACATTAATTGCTCATTCAATGCACTGGATTTTCTCGACTTGCTCAGAAAATATTCTTGTAATATTGCTTTGATTCGACCCTGAAATTCAGAAAACTTTGAGCATCTGAGCCGCGCGAATCAGTTCGGGGACAACAGTCGCAGGCCAGAAGCCTTCTGCCCGTCTGCCCGTGAGCAGAATCAGTTGCAGGCTAAACGCATGGGGATAACCCTCAGCTTCTAACCAGAGGCGATCGCTCTCCACTTCACAACTCAAGCGCTCCTCGTCCATCAATTCCTGGCTCATCTGCTGCATTGTGTCAGCCAACTGAACCGATAGGCGACAAAAATCATCCCATTCGGCTTCCGTTAGTTCGATCGCCCATCCTTCCCCACCCACCAATCCTTGAAACTGGGGCGCATCCGCATCCCAGCCCAAGCGCCATCCGGTTCCTTCCTTGATCTGCCGCGCCATGATCGAGATTGAGAGATTGAGGAAAAATTAGGGATTGAGGGATAGAGGAGAACTAGAGCCTAAATCCTAAGGCATTAACAACTGAGCATCGCCGGGTTGGGGATTGCGAAACGGGGTGGCTTCGGGGGCAGGGCTAGGTGCTGCCGGAGTGGCGGGTTGAGCCGGAGTGGTAGGTTGAACTGGAGCGGTTGGCTGGACTGGGGTGGCTGCTTCGGGTGGGGTAAAGATTTGGGAGAGGAGGGTGACGAGTTGATCTCGCTGCGATCGCGTCAATCCCTGAATCACTGCCATGTCACTCCGCATCGGGTTCGTCCGCAGTGCATCGCCACCCGGATAGGTTGCGGCATCCATGCGCTCATTAATGCCCAGATAGTCGGCTAGAGTCAGCTTCCAGTCCAGTCGGAAGGGGAGAGGGCGGGCTTTGACATAGACGTGGTAGCGAATCAGACGGCTGGCCAGTGTGTTGTTCTCTGAAACTTGGCCTGTTTCACGATTGATATACTGATTTTCTTTGGGGAAGTCGGGCATTTGTTGATAAACCAGTTGCCACGCATCACCGACGCGAGTTTCTTGGGCTATTGCAGGGGCGATCGCACTAGACCAAACCGCAGTCATGATCACCAGACTCGCCGTCAACAGCGCCAAGATCACCCGCTGAAAAGTAGATTTGCCAAGCAAGAGGCTCCGCCAACGCAAATTCAACACCAACCCAACCTCCTCAAAATCCAGCAATATTCTATGTCGCGTTCTATCTAATATCTGATTAATATCTGAGACATTTTTTAAAGGGAGGAATAGGCTGTGCCCACCCCTCCCTTCAAAAAACATCTCGGCTCACTATAACGACTGGTTCATCGCTAAACCAAGTTCTCCTACTCCCTACTCCCCAATAATTTCGGGTTGGGTCAACTCATCGGACATTTCGACGATCGCCCGAATCACAGGCTTCATCTTCGGGTCATCCATGCTGTCAAATTCCTCAAAGCGGCGACGCTGTGCCCGAGTAGCCACCTGAACCGTAATCCGATAGCGGTTTGAAGCCGCATTGACCAGATCTTCAGCGCGACGCATCAGTTGGCTGGTGTCGAGGTTAGCGTTGCGTTTGGCTGCGGAACCCGAGCGGTTGTTGTTTTTGCTTACAAACATGGCAGTTTTGTCTATCCCTTAGAAGGTCGTGATCGAATTGTAGACATGGAGGACTGGAGAATGATCACATCGTGGAATGGAACGATGGTTTCTACAGCGACGAGTCGGGTTTGGCAGCGGGGGCTTCAACCCGTGCGGGGGGTGGAGTCAGCGTCTTACTCAAGGATGAGCGCGGACGATTTCTAATTCTAACGAGTTCGGGGCGAGGTTTTCCAATTCCAAAGGTGAGGGCGTAGCTTTTCGTCAGGAGCCAGAGCCAGAGCGCTGGATAGCGAGGTTCTAACCAGGATTGAATGGCTAGGGCGACATTGGGCACCCAGGCAAACAGCCAACTGAGCAATGCGGTTCCCGTAAAAATCAAATAGCTGCCGACCCAGCGTAACAGATCTTTTGAACCTGCGAGTTCCCAAATCCAAAAGAGCAGTGCCGGATTCATCCAGGCCGCCTTCAGCGCCATCCGGTTAAACACCAGCCAGCCCGCGCGGTCTTTGATAAAGCGCTCAGCAATTTCGGGCGGTTCGGTCGCCAAAATGCCAAAGAAGGTATTGAGCATGGCGTTTACCTTGTAGGGCGCAAGGAATCGCCCCGTGGGCACCATCATGCCCTTGGAAAACATCCAGGTAACCGCCGTGTTGCTCTGGAAGGCGCGAATGGGATTGAGATGCTGGGCTTTGAGCAAATCATGGCGTAGGGCGGTGTCGAGCAAATCGGTCAAGCGGGGAAGATTGCGAACCAGGGAGCCAAATCCAGTGAAAACCAGGGGTGATTGCAGAGAAGCCGCGTCACCGATCGCCACTAGTCGATCGAAGGCAATTTGGCGATCGCCCCCACCCACACTAAAATGTCCTGGAATATAGCCAAAAGTTGCTTTCTTCCACTTCAGTTGCTCCATATCGCAGCGGCGATACTCGGGCAAAATGGTAAAGAAATCTTCATACATTTCCAACAGCGATCCGGGATTTTCGGGATGAATCTGGTGGTAGTGGAACAGATAAAAGGTCAGTTCCTGATCGCGTGCGGGGAATAGCTCCCAGATCAACTGCCGCCCCCGAGAAATATCGCCGTGACTATTCAAGACATCGCCATATTGAAAATCCCAGACCCCCGGTTCAAAGCCGCCGTCAATCACTGCGCCCACTGTCGGACAAACGCTATCAAAAGCCCGTCCACCGTTGAGTTGCCATGCGATCGGGGAAGCCGTTCCCATGGCATCGACCAGTAGCCTTCCTTGAGCAGAGCGAGGAGACTCTGTGGGTAAATGAGTGGCCTGGACTTGAACCTGCTGATCGGAGATTTCAGCTCGGACAAACTCGGTTTCGTCCCAAATTTCGCCGCCTGCCGCTCGGAGTTTTTCCCCACAGATCTTGAGCAGTTTGTCCGCGTCGATCGCCACATTCAAAACAGTCGGCGTATGGAGAATCGGAGCCTTGGCCTGGGGCGGATTATTGGCATCAAAAAACTTATGAAAGCCGTCGATATATTCTCGCGCAATCACACTCTCAAATTCAGCCGGGGAAAACAGTCCCAGATCCAGCAAACTCTGGAACTCAGACCGCGAAATATTCCATTCCCGATTCATCCGGCCAAAAGGAAGCCGCTCTAGCAGCAGCACCCGGTAACCCAGACGCGCCATGACCGCCGCATGGATCACCCCCAAAGCACCCCCCACATAGATCAGATCAAAGCGCTGGTCGGGGAGGGTTGTCACGGATTCATCTGGAGTGGGAACCGAGAAAATCACCTGTTGCGGCGTTTTGGGTTGGCGAACGCCTTCCCGCCAACGCTGCTCCCACCAATAGACGCGGGTCAGGTCAAACTCGCCGTTAGGAATATCCCGAAAATGGTGAACGGTCTTGGGATAGTAAGGTGCTAACGCCTCAAAAATAGACTGCTGGGACAGATCAATCTGAGGGGGCGCAGGGTAGCGGTTGGGAAATTGGTGCCGCAGGGCTTGCGTCAATTGCCGGAGAAGACTGGATTCCTGGGGGAAGGGGCGATTTTCAGCAGATGTTTCGCCGCTGTTCCACCGGAACACCTTTAAATAAGTGGTGCGCTGCAAGGGCCAAACGAAGACGGCAAGCTCCGGGGTTAAACCGCTAGAACCGTTAGAACCCTTGCTAGAACCCTTGGCAGGAGGATTGGCCGGAACCCAGTGAATGCCGTCCGGTGTAACTCGTTTTTGGATGGAACCCATCTCAGGCGATGGCTCGAACGATCGCTGCAACCAGTCCCGAACGGCTGTGGTATCCGGGGTTGGAACTTCGAGGTAAAGAACTTCTCTCATCTCAGATGTTTGATTCTCCCGTGAAATTTAAATATCTCATAAATTTTCTTGTGATTGCCCCCGAAATAGAGACGGATATCACTTGACAACGCTCAAAAGTACGCTACACTTCCAATCACAAAAACATTTCGTTAAAAGGTTTCGATAATTTTTACCCTTTTGGTTAAGAAATTTTTAACAGAAGAAGCTAACAAATCAGCTTGAGCAGAAAAAAGTAGCAGGAATTTTCATAGGTTTCAGCAATGCATTATCCCATCCCAGTGAACCCACAAGAAATCGTGGCGCTGCAACATAAAACAATTAACGAAGAACTGATTGTCGCGGCGATCGCCGGAGTTGTCCTAATGGCGCGCTCCAAAGGCCAATCCCTCGAAGAACTCAAGGCCGAAGTCCTGGCCGACGATCGCCTCCTCGATCGCGACTCCCGCCGCCGTTTGAGCGATATTGTGGTTCAGGCTTGGCAGACCCTGCCTTAGAGGGGGAAAGGGAAAAGGGGAAAGGGGAAAGGGGGGATAATTGGTTGAGAATGCGATAGAGATCGGCTCAAACAATGTCATTCCTCTGTCTCTTCATCATCTTGATCCGAGTCTCCCATCTCTTCTTTATTATTCCTATCCTCCTTGTCAATCCTTGAATTGAGACGGGGGTTCCCCCTTTCGCCTTTCCCCTTTTCCCTTTCCCCCCGATCAAGGCGCTGGCTCGTTAGGTAAAGATTCAGGGTGGCGAAAACGGCTTTCCCAGGTTTCTTCATTTTCTACAGAGTAGCGAATGGGATTGCCACATAGGACATTCTGATTCATGAGGCAGCCCCAGCGGCCTGGACTGAGAGCGGTCTGGGGGCGGGGAGGGTTGCCACAGTCGGGGTTGGGGTTGTTGAGACAGGCGTATCCTGGGGATACTTGGCGATCGGGGTTGCGGCATTCGGGGGCGGGGTTGTTGAGACAGACATAGTAGCCGGAGATGCGATCGCTGGGGTTGGCTGGGGCAGGCGCTGTCCAGGTGGCGATCGCCAATCCTAAAACGACACCGCCAGGAATCCAGGGCGATCGCATCAACCGCATTCCTTGCTGCTCCAGATTTATGTTGAGTTGAAACATCTTCTTACAGATCCAAATGCTTAAAGATCCAAATTTAGGTCAGGTAGAGGCTCACCTTCAGCCATTTCTTGTAGGGATTGCCAGCCCGACTGCCAAAGGGTCTTGTCCTTGAGTTGTCTGGCATTGAGCCAAAATCGCACAGTCGGGTCACAGGCCGCAACCATCTCAGCAAACACCCACTGACCTTGGTTTTTGCGATTCACCACCTGAAAATGTCGCCATCCCCAGGTTTGTTCAGCGGCTGTCCATTTCGAGCCGACTAAATAAGGAAATTTCTGCTTCTTAGGCATCCTGACTGCAATCCCAATTTTTAAGCTCGATTTTTAAGCTTGATTTTTAAGCATTGTCACATTTAAAGCTCCATCTGTGCGCTGGTATCGTTCACCGTGCATTCTCTTAGGATGAGGAGCTTTACCGTTTGGATCAAGGCAGATATCTATTGATAAGTTTACAAAGTGTTTAACAAAGCACTTCGTTATTTCTCTGAAGCCTTGTCAATTCTCGATTTTCTAAACTCACGTAGAAACGCGGATGCGATCCAAGATATTTTTCTTACAAAAGTTGCGCCAAAACTCCCTTAATTTTCCCACTTATGGGATGGCATCGATTATGATGATCATCATCACAGTGATTGAGTGAGTTGGGTTGCTGATCCAAACTCAATTCAATTGCTGATCCCACCTTCTATTCTCAAATTGCTTTAATCTCAAATTGCTAAATCTTAAAGGTCTTCTCCCTGTTGAAGCCATTTGAGACTCAAGTTGGGAAACCCCTTAAAACTTTTGCGTTTAATTGTGGGTGTGGGTTTTAAGCGTTCATTCGTTATGATCCAGCAAGCATGAGGGTCGTTTGCCCTGCTTTAGAAAACAGTGCTGATGCCATAACCCTGAACGTTTAGAGAGTGACCATATATCCTAAGCAGCAGCTTAATCGATTCGGCTAGCTAATTTAGTTTTCGCACTTGATTTAAGAATTTGTATCGCAATTCAATAATGAGACACAAAAATGTGGGTGCAACTTTTGTGAGAAAAGTTACAATCGGAGAGGTCTAGACATAGACCTTAAGATAGATCCCTGTTTTGGCGCTTCTTCTGCGTTGGCGGTTGTTCTACCCAGCCTGCCATTTGTCAGGAAGTCCTGTGCCTCTGAGTTGGCGATTTGTCTCATGCAATCTATATAATGTTGAGTCTTTGCACTCCATTAGATTGACCCAGACGATTCGTCAACTTGCGCGAAACCGCGCAAAGTGTGAGTCGTGATGTTCTCAAAGGTTTAATTTTCTACTTTTTGACACAAGGAGCATGAGGAGCGCGGCATGACCCAGGCTAACAACGTACTCGAAACCATGAGCCCTGAAAGTGATTTGGATGATCCTTTACTGGATTCAGGAGATGATCGAGACGACCTATTCGATGCTGAGTCTGATGAGGAAGACGAGAAATCTCCGAAAGGCGGTCGTCGGCGGACTCAAGCAAAGAAGAAGCATTACACGGAAGACTCAATTCGGCTCTATTTGCAAGAAATTGGCCGCATTCGCCTCCTGAGAGCGGATGAAGAAATTGAGCTAGCGCGCAAAATCGCTGATTTACTAGAACTGGAACGCATTCGAGATCGGCTCAGTGAGCGCTTGGAGCGCAATCCTCAAGATTTTGAACGCGAACTGGAACTGTGGGCAAAGGAAGTAGACCAACCCGTGCCCAAGTTCCGTCGGCGGCTGCATGAAGGCCGTCGTGCCAAAGAAAAAATGGTGCAGTCCAACCTCCGATTGGTGGTGTCGATCGCCAAAAAATACATGAACCGGGGCTTGTCGTTCCAGGATCTGATCCAGGAAGGCAGCTTAGGTTTGATCCGCGCTGCTGAGAAGTTTGACCATGAAAAAGGTTACAAGTTCTCAACCTACGCAACCTGGTGGATTCGTCAGGCCATCACTCGGGCGATCGCCGATCAGTCCCGCACCATTCGTCTCCCGGTTCACCTTTACGAAACCATTTCCCGCATCAAAAAGACCACTAAACTGCTCTCCCAAGAAATGGGACGCAAACCCACCGAAGAAGAAATCGCCACTCGCATGGAAATGACCATCGAGAAATTGCGCTTCATCGCCAAGTCTGCCCAACTCCCCATTTCCCTAGAAACCCCCATTGGTAAAGAAGAAGACTCCCGTCTCGGCGACTTCATCGAATCCGACGGTGAAACTCCCGAAGATCAAGTCTCCAAAAACCTCCTGCGCGAAGACCTGGAAAGCGTCCTGGGCACCCTCAGCCCCCGCGAACGCGATGTCCTCCGTCTCCGCTATGGTCTAGACGATGGCCGCATGAAAACCCTCGAAGAAATCGGCCAAATCTTCAACGTCACCCGCGAACGCATTCGCCAAATCGAAGCGAAAGCCCTCCGCAAGTTGCGCCATCCCAACCGCAACAGCGTCCTGAAGGAATACATTCGCTAACGGCTGAATTCAGCAAAGAAAAGAGGTGTGGAGGCAAATCCTCCACACCTCTTTTTTTATTTCTATCCATCAACTTTTATTTCTATCCATCAACACCCACTCAATATAAAAATCACGAACTATTTCTACTTGAGAGTAATTCATAAAACTCATTGAGTTTCCTCCGAAGCACCTCTTTGGGAATCAGCTTAATTTCGTATTCAGCGACGACAGTCGGACTAACCGATCGACTGAGGGCATATTCAACCACCTCATCGTCTTTGTCACGACAGAGTAATACACCAATGCTGGGATTTTCGTGTGGTTTCTTAATATCGCGATCGAGTGCTTCCAGATAGAACTCCAACTGTCCCAGATATTCCGGTTGAAACTTATCGACTTTCAACTCAAAGGCAACCAGGCTCTGAAGTTCGCGGTGAAAGAAGAGCAAGTCGATCGCAAAATCACTATTGCCGACTTGCAGCCGATATTCTTGCCCCAAGAAGGTAAAGTCTCGCCCCAACTCAAGGATGAAATCTCTGAGGCAGGACATGAGAGCAGTTTTTAGATCGCGCTCCGAGTGATTCGGTGGCAAATTGAGAAAATCCAGAATATAGCTATCGCGAAACATACCAGTGAGCGATCGAGGATGACTAGTCTGCGGCAGTTTCATATCCGCCAGACGGGTACGCTCGAAAATTCCACATTAATTTGCCGATCCAATTCGCGGGTGCTATAGCGTTCATTAACGGCGAGTTGAAGGTAAAAGCGCCGCTCATCGTCGGTTTTACAACGAGATATGAGAATTGTATGGTGAGTCCAGCTTAATTGTGTCAGCAGTGATGACACAATTTCAGGATTGGGATAAGTCTCATAAAACTGTCGCATTCGGTAAAGGTTTCGCTTCTCAAAGCCCTTGATGCCCGGTTCTTGGGTTTGGATGAATGTGGCCAGTTGTTCGATTGTTTTTTGTCCCCATTGGGAGGTGGTGATGCGATCGCTAATATATTCCCCAATGCTCCAATACAGCTTGATCAGTTCCTGGTTAGCGGCAACCATCACGCGCTGCTGAGCCGATTGAATCAGAGTCAGCACTTCAGTGAATTG
>JALOOP010000502.1 GCA_025454315.1 Oculatellaceae cyanobacterium Prado106 | reverse complement strand
GATGGCGATCGGTGGTTGGGCAGGCCAAGCGGTGGTCAGTTCCAGCGGCGGAGTGCTTCAGGGGCTTTTTTGTGAAATAGTCGTAGAGGGAAGAAGGGGCAACACAGATGCACACAGATGAACACAGATGGATGCAGATTGATTAACCGCAGAGACGCAGAGACGCAGAGGATAAGAAGGGGAAAGGGAAAAGGGAAAAGGGAAAAGGGGAAAGGGGAAAGGGGAAAGGGGAAAGGGGAAAGGGTAGTTTTCTAGTCATCGCCCCATCCCCCACCTCCCCACTCCCTACTCCCCAGGGGGTAGTTGGGTTTGTCTGCGAAGCCGACGCCGAGGCGGAACATGGTGCCGGGGGCGTGGTCTAGGTAGAGCGAGAAGTCTTCGGCTCCGAGAGAGGGTTCTAGAAGAATTTGGACGCGATCGCTGCCCCAGGCTTCTTGGGCGGCGGCTTCGATGATTTGGGTGAGCGCCATGTCGTTTTGCACGGAGGGAACGCCCCGGCGGTAGTGCATCGTGTATTTGGCTCCGTAGGTTTGGCAGACATTGGAGACGATTTGCTCAATCCAGGCGGGGAGGGCGGCGCTGGTTTCGGGGTGGAGCGATCGCACAGTGCCCAACATTCGCACCTGATCGGCAATCACATTAGGAGCGCGTCCGCCTTCGATTTTGCCAATGGTGAGGACAACCGGACGGAGGGGGTTTTGGGTACGACTGATGGCTTGTTGCAACGTGGTGATTACCTGGGAGGCGATCCAGATAGCGTCGATCGCCTCATGGGGGCGCGCTCCATGGCCGGATTCACCAATCACGGTGATGTCTAGATCGTCAGCGGCGGCGGTCAGTGCCCCGTAGCGGATGCCGACGGAGCCTGCGGGAATGGTGGGAAAGACATGGAGGCTGAAGATGGAGTTCACATCGGCCATAACCCCGTCTCTGACCATCCAACTGGCTCCTAGGGCAGTTTCTTCGGCGGGTTGAAAGAGAAATCTCAGATTGCCGGGGAGCGGTTCGCCAAGCTGGGAGAGGATCATCGCGGTTCCTAGCCCCACCGTGGTATGCACATCATGGCCACAGGCGTGCATGATGCCCGGTTGCATGGAGGCAAACTCTAGTCCGGTTCGTTCTTGAATGGGGAGGGCATCCATGTCGGTGCGGACGGCCAGCAGGCGGGAATCGGTGCCCGTCCCGGCCAGTTCCGCGACGACTCCGGTTTTGCCCACCAGTTCCTGTACCCGGAGTCCACAGGAGGACAGCACACCCGCCACATAGGCCGCCGTTTGGTACTCTTGGCCACTTAGCTCAGGATGGCTGTGCAGGTGGCGACGAATCTCAATTAACCGGGGCGCGAGTTTGGCGGCGATGTCTTTGATCTGGCTCAGCATGAATAGCGTCGGGTAGGTGAAGAGTAGGGCAGGCATTTTGCTGTGTAACCCATCATAAAGGTAACTTTGGGAATCGGTGTCATCATTTGTCAGGATGTGCGGTTCGATCCTGTCCAATGGGTGCAAAATTTGGAACGAATGAGAAGGTAGGGCAAATCAGGACGGATGAGCGGTATAAAATTTGGGAGGGCGATCGCAAGTTCCCCAACTTCGGGGTCTTACCCCTGTTCCGTCCCCTCCTCGAACCCCACGAGGCGTTACTGAATCTCAGGATGAATCTTGCAAGTTCATTCCATCAATCCCCCCCCCACGCGACATGACACAAATTCTGGCAGGCGATATCGGCGGTACCAAAACCATTCTGCGTTGGGTCGAAGCCCAGCCCCAGGCCAACGGCACCGACCTCACCACGCGGTATGAGGAGCAGTTTGTCAGCAGAGAGTTTGCCGACCTGGTGCCCATGATTCGCCAATTCTACGCAGCGGCTCACCAAAAAACTGGCGAAACTCCCGCCCCCGAACGCGCTTGCTTTGCCATTGCCGGCCCCGTCAGCCGCAACACCTCTTCCCTGACCAATCTCTCCTGGTATCTGGAGGCCGATCGCCTGGAGCAGGATCTGGCGATCGCCCAAGTCAACTTGATCAACGACTTTGCCGCAATTGGCTATGGCATTGCCGGACTCAAACCCGAAGATCTCCACACCCTCCAAGAGATTGAACCTCAGAGCGATGCACCGATCGCCGTTTTGGGAGCCGGAACAGGACTGGGAGAATGCTTTCTGATTCGTCACCAGGGCAAAGCTCAGGTGTTCCCGACGGAGGGCGGACATTCGGACTTTGCACCGCGATCGGAACTAGAGTTTCAACTGCTGAAGTATCTGCGGGAGAAGCATGGCATTGGCCGTATTTCGGTGGAGCGCGTGGTATCTGGCCAGGGCATTGTGGCAATCTATCAGTTTTTGCGCGATCGCCAATCCGCCACCGAATCAGCAGAGATCCAGGCCGCGATCCGCACCTGGGAGCAAGAGGCTGGACGCTCCGAGAAATCGGTTGATCCGGCGGCAGTAATTGCGATCGCCGCTGCCGAGGAACGCGACTATCTCAGCGAACGCACCATGCAAATGTTTGCAGAAGCCTACGGGGCAGAAGCGGGCAACCTGGCGCTCAAACTATTGCCCTACGGGGGACTGTACATTGCCGGAGGCATTGCTGCCAAAAATCTACCCCTGATTGAGTCCGGCGGCTTCCTACGAGCTATGACGGACAAAGGGAGAATGCGTTCGCTGATGGAACAAATCCCGGTTCATGTCATTTTAAATCCCCAAGTTGGGTTAATTGGCGCTGCGCTCTATGCGGTTCAATAGAAGGACATTAGTATCATGGAGGCATCTTGTGCGTTTGCTATGATAAACCCAAGCTGCAACTTTGGTTTAACCATTGGTCTAATAAAATGATTCCCTTTAGCCAAATTCAAGCCTTTAGTCAGCAAATTGCTGAGAAATTTCAGCCTGAGCGGATTATTCTCTTCGGTTCCTATGCTTATGGTCAACCAACCGAAGATTCAGATGTAGATTTGTTGGTGATTTTGCCTTTTGAAGAACTCCCGGTGCAGAAAGCGATCGCCATCCGCCAGCAAGTTCCCTCCCCGTTCCCACTGGATTTAATGGCGCGCACTGCTGAGCAAATTCAGCAGCGCATCGAAATGGGAGATTTCTTTATTCAAGACATCATGCAAAACGGGCTAATCCTTTATGAAGCCAATTATACAGGAGTGGGTTAACAAGGCAGAGGGCGACTTTGCGACTGCTCAGCGGGAACTCCAAGTTAAGAAAATGGCGAATTATGATGCGGTCTGTTTTCATTGTCAGCAGTGTATCGAAAAGTATCTAAAAGCTTGTTTACAAGAAGAAAATATTACATTTGCCAAGACTCATGATCTGGGTATCCTTTTAGAGTTGTTCCTGCCGATCCAGCCTGATTGGTCATCGATGCGTTCCAATCTTGAGGCTCTGACCGCTTATGCCGTTGAATTTCGTTATCCAGGAATCTCTGCAACCAAAACGATCGCAGCACAAGCCTTTCAAGATTGCGCTGCGATTCGTCAAATCATTCGACAACATTTCTCCTTGTAACGTTCCTTGTAACCTGAATGTCCATTCAAGGTCAGACGTTGAATGTCGAACGGTTACAGGCCAAGATGCGTTCTTAATTCACTGCGCTAGCAGGCTGCAACTGTTCCAGCACCCGGTCGATCGC
This sequence comes from Oculatellaceae cyanobacterium Prado106, assembly GCA_025454315.1. Taxonomy (GTDB): domain Bacteria; phylum Cyanobacteriota; class Cyanobacteriia; order Elainellales; family Elainellaceae; genus Prado106. Next base: position 1,496 of record JALOOP010000502.1, on the reverse strand, counting down.
CTGCAACACATCCAGCGACAAAGACACGCCTGACGCACCTGCATTTTCGATCACCTGTTGCGGTCGAGAGGCTCCAATGATGGCAGAAGACACGCGATCGTCTCGTAGCACCCAGGCTAAGGCGAGTTGTGTCATGGAGATACCCAAATCGGCGGCGATCGACTGGAGTTGCTGGACGATCTGGAGGACGCGATCGCTCCGCATATCCGTTCCCAGGAACGCATTCATTTTCTCGTTGGCGGCTCGGGAATCGGAGGGGGGAGCCTGTCCCGGTTGGTATTTCCCGGTCAGAATGCCCTGAGCTAGCGGTGACCAGACAATTTGGCCAATGCCTTGGGAGGCACAGAGGGGAAAGATTTCCGCTTCAGGGTTGCGCCAGAGCATGGAATATTGGGGTTGGCTGGAGACAAAGTGTTCAGCATTGGGAATGGCTGCGACGGCGCGGATTTGGTCGGCGTTCCATTCGCTGAAGCCAATGTAGCGGGCTTTGCCTTGGCGAACTACTTCCGTCAGAGCAGTCATGGTTTCTTCTAGGGGCGTGTTGGCATCGTAGCGGTGGCATTGATAGAGATCGACATAATCGGTGCCCAGTCGTTGCAAGGAGGCGTCGATTTGTTTGCGGATTTGCGTCGCAGACAAGCCTTGGTCGGTGGCGGACATGGGGAAGAAGACTTTGGTGGCTAGGACATAGGAGGCGCGATCGCGTCCCCGCAACACTTCACCTAGGAACGACTCTGCGGCTCCCCGACCATAGACATTGGCCGTATCAATGAAGTTAATGCCCGATTCAAAGGCTTGATGCACACAGGCTTCGGCCTGCTCCCGCGCCACGCCACCGCTGTAGGTCAACCAGGAGCCTAAGCTGATTTCAGAAACCTGGAGGTCGCTTTTGCCGAGTTGTCGATATTGCATAATTGAACTCCTTGATAAATGGGAGGTTGGGCTAAAATACACAATCTAGCTGGCACAGTCTAGCTGGCATAAAACCTAGCCACCTCCCTAAGTTAGTCCCATTGTGCCAATTGATTGAGGATCTAGCCTTCTACCCTTCGAGGTTACTTTGCCAGGATGGGCGCGATCGCCAATTTCTCGCGTCTATTCGGCTTAACTCTTGTATGATAAAGCTCTAAATCTTGGTCTGTTTTATGAGCCTGATTAAAGTCCTTTGCGAAGAAGGGGAAGGGGGAAGGGCGAAAGGGGAAAGGGGATGCGCTGAATGAACCCCCGAAATCATCTAAAAATCATCTAAGAGATTTTCTGCGTTTTTCTCTGTAGTGGCGAAGGGAAAAAGAGGAAAGGCGAAAGGGAGTACATTGAATAAATCTCTAAAGCAGCCAAAGAAATTCTCCTTGTTCTCCTCCCCTAGTGGCGAAGGAGAAAGGCAAAAGGGAGTGCATTGAGTAAACCCCTCAAACTACCAAGTTGCCAAAGAAATTTCCATCGTTCTCTCTCCAATTCTTAGATCTCAGAAATCATCAACGTTTCCCTTTTCGCCT
>JALOOP010000501.1 GCA_025454315.1 Oculatellaceae cyanobacterium Prado106 | reverse complement strand
ACTGACCCAGAGCAACTTCTAAATCCTTGACAGGCGATCGGCTCAAAAAGCTCTTGATTTCTACCGCAATTTTTTGCCCTTCTTTCTCTGCGGTCAAGAGCTTCTCAGCACCCAAATCGACATAAACCGATCGCTCACCAATCGGCAACGTTAACGGATCATCCGTAATTGTCCAACCATCCTTTTCCAGGGCAACCCTCACCGTATCGTGATAGACATCTTTAGCCACCTCACAACACCTCCTCTAGCATCCCGCGAATCTCATCTTCCAAAGCCTTAATCTCCCGCTCAATCTCCGCCAACGGGCGCGGCGGCACATACTCGTAAAAATGCCGCGTAAACGGAATCTCATAGCCAATTTTCGTCTTGCTCTCATCCACCCAGGCATCAGGGACATGGGGCAACACCTCCCGCCGCATATATGCCCCAATGTCCTCCTTCAGCGGCACATTCTCATAGTCCCGCAAATCCCCATCCGGCTCCGGGTTGCCGTCTCGATCCAGGCAAATCGCCGCCGTCTCATCCCGCTCCGCCAGCGCATTCATCATTGCCTTCTTCAGGGGAGCCGGAATCTTCAATGCCTTCAGGGCCTTGGTCAGCGCCTTGTCAAACTTTTCCCGATCTTTGTACAGCGTTTCCCCCAGACTCGCCAGCGCTGTCCTTATCGATGCCTGCAACGCCTGTCCTGCCTCAATTTCCTCTAGCGCTGCCCCACCCCGCTTCTTCGACACTGCCAAATTCACAAACGCCGCTTCCGTCTCCAGTCGCGCCAACCGCTCTGGGCTGGCCTGAAAATTCAACCGCAGCGGACGCTCCACCGTAATCCGCCAATAGCCAAAGTCCGCATTATCAAAAATCTTGCTGACCACCACCTCTTTCTCAGCACCCTCAACGGTTAGTCTGCGGGTGCCATGCTGCTGAAACTCCCCGTAAATTTGGGTAATCTCCGCAATCTGATCGGGCATCACCTCCACCCCATCCCCAATGACATTGCGCTTATTGCCCAGGCTGCGGCTCATCTTTTTGTAATAATGGATGCCATTAATCAACTGGATTTTGCCCTTGCGGTTCGTTGCCTTTGCATTGGTGACAATCCAGATGTAGGTGTAAATTCCAGTGTTGTAAAACAGTTGATCCGGCAAAGCGACAATCGCCTCTAGCATGTCATTTTCGATGATCCATTTGCGGATCTCGCTTTCTCCACTGCCCGCACTCCCCGAAAACAACGGCGATCCATTAAACACAATGGCAATCCGTGACCCGCCGTTATGCCGCTTCATCTTGGCGATCATATGCTGCAAGAACAAAAATGAGCCATCCGAAATACGCGGCAACCCCGCCCCAAATCGCCCATCAAACCCCTTCTTCTCATGCTCCGTTTTCACATGGGGTTGCACCTTTTTCCACTCCACCCCAAACGGTGGATTCGACAGCATGTAGTCAAAGGTTTCGCGCTCCAATCCGTCCGTAGTAAACGAATTGCCAAACTTAATATTGCTGACATCCTGCCCCTTAATCAGCATGTCTGACTTACAAATCGCATAAGACTCCGGATTCAACTCCTGGCCAAACACCACAGGCTTTGCATCCGAGTTCAGTTCCTTGATGTATTCCTCCGCCACCGACAGCATCCCACCCGTTCCACAGGCGGGATCATAGATCGTTTTCACAATGCCCTTCTGGGTCAAAATTTCGCGATCGTTTTGAAACAGTAAATTCACCATCAGCCGAATCACTTCACGCGGCGTAAAATGCTCCCCTGCGGTTTCATTTGACAACTCCGAAAATTTGCGAATCAACTCCTCAAACACATAGCCCATCTCCATATTAGAGAGAGCGTCAGGATGCAGATTGATTTCCGGTTTAGCAAACTCTTTAACCACCAAAAAGAGCAAATTTGCCTCATCTAATCGGTTAATTTGCTCATTGAAGTTGAAGTATTCTAGAATCTCACGTCCTGCGACGGAAAAGCCATTGATGTAGTTCTTTAGATTAGCCGCAACATTATCCGGGTCATTCTTCAACTTTTGAAACGTAAATTGACTAATGTTATGAAACGGCACACCTGCTTTTTGATTGAGCAGCGGATCGGGGTTTTTGAGTTTTTTTTGGTCGTCTGCGGCTTCCATCATGGGCTTGACTTTCTTGGCATAAAAGTCCATGACCGCTTCTTTTGTAGACTCTAAAACACAATCCAGCCGCCGCAATACGGTAAAAGGCAGGATCACCTTGCCATAGTCTGCCTGCTTGTAGTCCCCTCGCAACAGGTCGGCGACACTCCAAATAAAGTTGGCAAGCTGTCTTACATTTTCCGTCCGAGACATATCGCACCAGTAGAATAGCCATTACAACAATCAGTTATACAATAATAAGTTCGTTCCGGTAATTTGACTTTAAGGGGTTTGACCCTTTGGGGAGTTGTGCGATCGCCATTTTCATGAATGCCCATAGGGTTTACAAGAATGCAATCCTTGTTTGCAAAGATGCGAAAAGTATTTGCAAGGGTACGAAAAGTGTTTACGGCAGTGCGAAGAGTGTTTGCAAAAGTGCGATCGCCATTTGCAGGGCTGCGAAACATGTTTACATCGGTGCGATCGCCCTTTACACCAGTCCCAACAGCGATCGCCCCCCTACAATCAATTCAATCCCGATCAATTTTGTTTGTTGCAATGGATCTTGAGGGTACTTTAGACGGGGATGATTTGTTGTTGTGAATCCTTGAGAGGTTCCTACCCATGCCGAGCGCAAAAGAAAGACGATTGACGCTAAAAGCCTTGAGTTTGGATATGATCGCGTTCAACGGGTTGAAGTCGATTGATGACTATCAGCCCAGCCGTTCAGAACTCACCGTTGATGCAATCGAACGATCCTGCCAGAAAATGCTAGCCGCTCAGCGCAGAACAATTGAACTGCAAGCGCTGTTAAAGGATGCAATCGCGGCTCAGCAAACGGCGGAAAAAACCTTTCACACCCAGATCCGCGAAATGAAAAATAGCGTTCGGGGACAATATGGCTCCGATAGTCATGAAGTGGTGGCGATCGGGTTAACCAAATGGTCGGAGAGGAAACCCCCCAACCGATCAAAGAAAGCAAATTAGAAACAGTTGTTTTCAGGCTAGACCAATGAATTAAGTCAGGGGTAATCAAGCGTCAAATCAGTACGCATACGTAGGCTGAGCAGAAGGATTTACAGTATACTTCCAGGGATTTTCATCTGGTAGTTAAGGCTATGCCCCCGTCCCTATCCTGCATTCACCAACTTTTCCTTGAAATTGGGCGAGTTCAGTCCCAGCGATCGCCTCATCCCCAGAAAGGCGAAAGGCGAAAGGCGAAAGGCGAAAGGGAAGCCCATCTCCCCATCTCCCCATCCCCCCTTTCCCCCTTCCTTGGATTTGGAATAGGCGCGATCGCCCTCCTCACCCCCTCCGCCAGTTGGGGACAGGCCGCTAATCTGGCCATGCCCTCTGGCAACGCGGCTCAAACGCCTGCTTACTATGGTTTTATAGAAGCCGAAAATCCAGAATCTGCCGATTCCCGTCTACGATTTGTGCCTGCTTTGGGTAACTATGCACCGCCGCCTTCTGCCCTGCGCGGCCCGTTTCAACCCCGTCCCACCTCTGCCGGAATTGACGAAGACACGGGCTTAGCTATTCCAGGACGGTTGCAATTACAAAACTTGGGAGGCGAGGGGCAAAATCTAACGCTCAACGTCAAATTGGGGGAACGGGTAATCAACGGGGAACTCAGCTTTGTGGATCTGCCTCGGGAAGATCAGCCGACGGGGTTTGCGGTGAATCTGTTTAATCAGCGATCGGTTCAAACGGTTTTCAACGGCGGGGATGATGTCGATTTGCCCAATGGCGAAACACCCCTTGTCCATCGCTTAGGAGGCGGTGTGGCCGCCCTCCAGGCTGTGACTCCAGATTTGACCGTGGCTGCTGGTGTAACGTATCAGCGAGTGTCGATTCGAGACGAAGCCTTCACCAATGAACTCCAGCCCGTGGATCAACTGGGCAATGCTCTCACCTACAGCGGCACGGGACAGGATGACTTGCTGACCGTCAACTTAGCCGCAGAGTTGGACGAGCGCAACGATCGCACTGACCCAACCCGAGGCGCAAGGGTTCGCCTAGGCGTGGATCAATCCATTCCCATCGGAGCCGCCAGCATTGCCTACACGCGGCTGAGCGGCAGCTATACCCAATTTCTACCACTGCGACTGTTTCAATTGGCGGAGGGTGAACCGACGCTGGTGGTACGGGTGGAGGGCGGCACGATGATTGGCGATGTTCCGCCCTATGAAGCCTTTGATATTGGATCAGGAACAGTGCGTGGCTTTAGTGAGGGTGTGGGCACGGGGCGGAGTTTTGCGGCAGCGTCAACGGAGTATCGATTCCCGATCGCCAATTTCCAACTCTTCCGCGACCCGGTTCGTTTAGGCGGCACGCTCTTTGCGGACTATGGCACTGACCTGGGTTCCGGTGACACTATCCTGGGAGAACCTGGTGAAGTGCGAAATAAACCCGGTTCTGGGTTTGGCTATGGGGCGGGGCTACGGGCGAGAACGGCGATCGGTACCATTCGCCTGGAATTTGCCTGGACGGATCAGGGGGAAAACGAACTGACTTTGGATTTGGGCGATCGCTTCTAAGGATTGAGCGGCAAGTAAGCTGAAATCTTCAAATTAAACCGCCGAGACGCAGAGACGCAGAGACGCAGAGGAATTTGTTTTTGGTTGAGCTAAGGATTAGATTGTGGAATACTCAAGCCCAAGCAAGACTGAGACACAATGCTTCACGGCGCTAGTTTATTTCAGATTCACTTCAATCCCAACTCTT
>JALOOP010000097.1 GCA_025454315.1 Oculatellaceae cyanobacterium Prado106 | reverse complement strand
TTTTGGGCATCGCTGTAGGACTCCACCAGTGTCCATCGGCCTCCCGCAGAGGGGGCACTGAGGTCAACCCATTGATACAGGGCTTTGGTCACCTTCGCCGATCGCTCTGGGGCGATTGTCAGGCAGGCTGTGACGCGATCGGACTGGAGGGCGATGGGAATATGATCCAGCCGCCCCACTTTCGCAGCAGGTTGATCCGGCAAAGCCAGAGCTTCGATCTGCCAGCGCTGAGGGGACAGTTCGGCCTTCATGCAGTGCGGAAACTCATAGGTATCCTGTTGGAGAACCTCCTGTTTCTCGTTGAGCCATTCCACGTCCAGCAGTCCCTTGCGCTCAATTTGAGGATTCACCCCTTGGGGAATGTAGAGCCGCAGGCAGCGCAGGTATTTGACTTCCAGGGAGTCCAGGTGCCGCAGTTGGTAGACCTTCCCCATCTCAAAGTCCAGCCTGCCCAGGTTTAGCTCAATGGAGCGATCGCCGTTACGAACACAGGCATAGCGTCGGCCACGCGACATTTTAGTAGCCACCAGGAACTGCATGGCCGTGGGATGCTGGGCTTGGAGATCGAGGTGGTCGAGTTCGGCTTGGGCTTGGCTCATGAGTTGGCGCAGGCGATCGCCATCCAAACAGGACAAAAGCTTGAGCATGACGGAGAGCAACTTTTTCTGGGGGAGGATGGACAGTACTCGTGCCAGTTGAAGGATATTGAGCTTTTTAACCACCGCAGCAAAGAGAATCTCTAGCGTGGGTTTGGGAAGTTCACAGAGGGATTCCGCGAGGTGCGTGGGGCTGAGGTGGGTGAGAGGATTGTCCATTGAGCCGAGAGAAGTGACAAACAAAACATTTCTCTAGTATCGGTTTGATAACTGAGAAGTGGCAAGGATTACGGCTAAATTTCTGCTTGGGCAAAACCTGGGAGTTGAACGGTTCACAACAAGGACAGACCCATCTCAAAAGACCAATTCAGACCAGGATGCTTGAGCGATCGCTCCTTCCAGCGAACTGCATGGGACTTAACGGAGCGATGCTGTCATATTCTGTCACAATCAATCTCCAGAAGCAGAATCCCGAGAACTCTTCTTCTGGCAGTTCTATCCTATTTTCTCTATTTTCTATTGCTTTCAATCTCTACGCTCTGACAATGTGCTTTCTTGCCAGGTTCCAGTGGCATCACTTGAGAGACAGACGCATGGCGGAGTTCTTCTACTTGCTGGTTTGTCACAGGAGCCGTCTTGAGGTTGACGGTCATCGTGGAGACTTGGGAGCGAATCAAGATGGCTGAAGGAATTTGGTAGAATTCCTCAGCCTGGGGCACGGCAGAGTCGGGGAAACAACCTCGGGAACGCACCACTAATCGAAAATCCGATCCAGAAGCATTGTCCTCTACAGTCTGAAAATCTTCAGCATGATACATCCGGCCTTCTCCAATCGGTTGCCAAAGTAGTCTGGCTTTGAGAAACTCAACCTCTAAACAACCCGATGGGTTTGCACCCATCATGCTTCCGGGAGTGCTACAGACCTCATAACCTACAAGCCGAACCAACGAAGGATTAATGACATCTCCCATCGGCTTTTTTGCTATTGTATCAGTCACCAATTCCCCTGATGTAGCCCCGGATGGCGTTGGTCTTTCAATTCCGTTCACACAACTTACTAAAGAGGATGTGGCGATCGCCATCAGGAATGTGAGTCGAATCCGTGAACGCATGTTGAGCCTCCTGATCAATCGTTGTGTCTTTTATGTCTATTCGCCTTCTCATCCCACCTCGATCCACAATTCTCGCTCTCGTTCCTGCTCCCGCTGCCTCGCCAACTGTTCCACCTGGGGTTGCATCTCATCTCGGAAGAAACCAACCTGCTCTTGACTCAGGTTAGATCCCAGATCCCGCCACTCCTGACCATCCCATTGCGCCTTCAGCAACGGTTGCTCCCTTCCCTGTTCCATCACCACCAACTGCTGCGTCTCCAGGTCAAAATGCGCCGTATGATGCTCTCCCTCCAACTCGTGGGTTTCCATCACGTTCATCGTATCCACAATAATGGGGGCGACGATCGCCACCCGCTCCTGCATCTCTGGGTCAGCTTCAACTCCTTCGGCTCTCTCCTGTGCCTCCGCCAACTGCACCTCCTGCTGCAACTGCACATATGCCTCCATCACCACATGCTGTTCGGCAAACGATCGCCGCTCACTCGGGTCGATCGCCTCCTGCGCCAACACTGAAGCGGCGGCCTCAGCCGTCACACCATCGACTCCCGAAGTAATGAGATTGGCCTGGGTCTGGTCTTGTACCTGGGTACTACCTGCCTCTACTTCCGCCTGCAGGACAGATTCAGCCTGTCCTCTCTCGTACCCCATGGCTGGAGTCAGATTTTCTTGGATCTGCTGCAAGGCTGCTTGTGTGTTCTCTAAGGAATTGGGTTCCATTTTGTCCTCTCATCAAAAATCTGGAGATAGAATGCCACCTGGAACAGCGCCTCGTTTCTGCTTCCCTGGCGGCAGGGGCAGCAGTCGCTCGGCTTCGTCATAGCGCAACAAAAGTTCCTCTTGGATGTCCAAGGACTGCTGCTGTTCCCGCTCAATTAATCGTTCTCGTAACTTCTCGTTCCATATCTCGACACAATGCCGTTCTCGTTCCCTGTCGCGATCGCCCACCCGGATCTGACGAATATGCCAGGGCACTGCTGTACGTCTCCGGTTCTTATAACCGGGACTCCGGAGAATACATTCCCCTTGTCCAAACTGCATGAGTTCTTCTGCGGCAATTAACGAGCGTTTGTGGATTTGTTCATTGCGCGATCGCCCCCCACCCCAATCCTCTGGACTCCTTGACCAGCTTTTCGACTGAATCCAAAGCTCTGTCTCTCCCAGTGAATCCTCCCAATCTTTGGCCGTGTCGTAATGATTCGGATTAAACCAAAACTGCGTCCCCAAGCCCGCTAACAGAATGTTCGATTTCTCTGCGCCATAGCTATCGCGTAACTGCGGCAACGACTGATAGCCGTAGATGCCGACAAACCCTTTAGAGCGATGTTCATTCGCCCAGGTTGGAGCTTTAGGCAGATAGAGCGTGGGAAACTCATCTGCACAGAAGATCAAGGGAACCATCCTCTGAATCGAGAAGTTCTTCTGGAGAACCACATGCAGAATTGCAGCTAGAATCGGGTTAATCACATCCTGACGGAAAATATCACTCTGGAACACCAACATCTCCTTGCGTCCCAATAGCAAGGACACATTGGTTTTGCCCATCATGGAAGGCAGGATGCGGAGGCTGATGAAGCGATTGAGGACATTCGCCGCTGTTGAGATAATGCTGGCGGTCGTCTTCTCTGAATCCAAGGTGCTGATCAACTGGGAGAAGCTAATCCGCACAAACATCGGCAACTGATTGCGTTGAACTGCGAACGCTAATCGCGCAGGTAGATTCGTCAATTGCAGCACTGTGAAGGCCATCCCCAAGTCAGGATAGTCAGTCGATTTGGCAAACTGGAACAGCGCCTGAAGCAATCGCTGTCCTGCAGGGCCGAAGAAGGCATCGCCTTTGTCTGTTTCCTGCTTCAGGTTCATATGAAAGACTTCGGCTAGCATTCCTGCGGTGGTGTCATCGCTCTCATCCTGTAGAAAGTCCAGCGGGTTGATGATGCAGGTGTAGGGTCTGCCAGGAGAGAAGATGCGTAAGGTATATCCGTGGCGAACAGCCAGGGTTGCTAAATACGCCATCTGCCCTCCATTGCCCTCATCATCGGCTTTGTAGTCGTAGAGGGCGATCGCCAACCCCTGTTCGATCGCACTCACCGTCATCGGGTTAATCGCCGAGTAGGTTTTCCCTGATTTGGGACGACCGGCGATCGCAAAACTCTGATTGGCATCGGTCAGGTAAACCGTAGGCGGATTCCCAGTCACCAGGGTGATGAACTCAGGCATCAGCCCCCAGGTTTGCCAGCGAGGAGGTGTGCCACACCAGAGGATGACATCATCAATCTTGCGGCTCCGCAGTTGAGCTTTGGCACGGCGCACGGCGGCTAATTTCTCCGGCATTCCTGCCCAGCGTGCAGTCGTCAGATGACGACGTTTACGGGTGAAGAACTGGGAGATAAACAGGAACAGCAGAACCCCGAGCAGCAGCAGAATCTGAGGTGACCAGAGGACTTCTGCAATGATCGAGAACAGCGATCGAAAGACATCTCGAAAGGTTTCGGAGAGGATTCTGCCGGTGCTACTGGCGAGAGTTAGATTCATGGGAAGGAGGAGGGGTCGAAATAGGTCTTCTGGGCTGCTGCTCGGCCAGGGCAATCTCCCCTAATGCACTCAACAACCGCATGGAAATACGCTGGGTTCTAGCCAATTCCATCAGGGATTCACCGTTGCGCGATCGCGCCAATAGCTCTTGAATCTGACCCACAATCGGATCATTGGCTGCGGTGTAACCCCGCTGAATGGAAAGCCTCAACCCCACGGTCAAGTCATTCAGGGTTGCTGCGCCCAATGAGGTTTGGATGGTGTTGCCGTCCCCAGTCTCAGGATTAGGGACGATCGCAATGCCGTTGAAATCTCGACCTGCAACGGGTTGTCCTGAACGGATGTTGAGATCAAAGGAATAGGTGTGTAAGGTGCCATCGGGCAAAGTGGTCGTGACGATTAAGTTGGGGCGATCGCTCTGAGTCAAATGTTCAAACCGAATCCCCTCACTTAAGCGCAGCACAATCGTTTTGGCGTTGCCTGTCTCGATCGCCGCATTGGTTTGAAACAACACGTAAGTGGGATCAGACACCTGAATAAACGAAATCATTTCCCCGTTGCGGAAATCAATCACGACCGATCGCCCCGGAAACAGGGAAACGGCGGTTGGTTCCCGGTAGGCTTGAGTTTCGCCCAGCCGCAGAATAGACTCAGCAGGGGGACTCACCTCACGAGGCCGGGAACGAGTCTGGGCAAGGCTAGCTGGGGCTGGCCAAATTAGCCCTAGCAGGATGACAATGCTGATCCACTTCATCGATACACCTCCAGGAACCCATTCACCATGACGCTGACTCGTTCCCCTTCCTCCACGGTGAAGATCGGAGTTGAGGAGCGCTGACGATCGCGGGTTTGTTCTCCCATCTGGTCAGAGACGTTATCGAAGAAGCCTTCAAGCGCCCCTCCCGCGATCGCCTGTCCCGTATCCTGCTCTGAACGACTCACCGTCCGACTCCCGGTGAATACTGAACTGACAAACTCGGGTTCCCCTAGCTCTCGACCGACTCCGGCGATCGCACTGGCCAAACTGCGAGACAGATTCACCCCACGCCCCGGCTCAATGCGATCGGCTACCAAGGGCTGGTTCCGTCTCCCTCGAATGACAATGACACCCGGAGGAATAGGTTCTTGAATCAGTTCACCATTGCGGTGGTAAAGAGCGACGATCGCCGTCTGTTCCACCAGACCATTGCTGGCAATATTTGTAACTTCTGTGATGAAAACCGTATCCTCTGGCAGTGCTTCTTCCCCGTTCATATCGAGAAGCGGCTCACTTAAACGCACTGCTGAACGACTTAGCGCTGAATCCTCCCCTCCCCAAATCATTGGCACCACAACTCTGGCCTTAGCGTAGGAACCAATCGGGATGGAATGGGACTGGGGCACAGATCCGGGTTCAACGGGTTGCTGTTGCAAGATGCCCTGTTCGCCAGCAGTGGGAGGGCGATCGGCTCCGGCTAACGTCCCGGCTCCTAGCGTGGCACTGGCGACCAATACAGGGCTAGGTCGAGTCATCAGCGAACGGGGTGCATTGGGAGTTGCAGCCAGAGGAACTTCCCCTTCGACAGAAGCGGTTGTAGCCAGTTGTGCCCACAGTTCGTCCGGGTCTATCTGGGGCGTGGGACGGGCGATCGCAGTAGGTGTAACGGGCGATCGCGCAGGCGCAGGCGCAGGGGCAGGCGCAACCGATCGCACAGGCTGAGGCGTAGACTGCACCACCACAGGCTGAGTCTTGGGAGGAGAAGGTGGGAGAACTTCCGGTGGACTGGGTTTGGAGAGGGCATCCTGCTGCTGGCCGATGAGTGCCAACTGAGTTTTCATGCGATCAGATGCATCCGGCATCGTCGGTTGAGCTTCCGGTGCAGCAGGAGGCGCTTCCACCAATCGCTTGTCTCGACCTCCCCCAAAGGCAAACGCAATCAGCAAGCCCAAAATTGAAAAGAATCCGACACTGACTAACACCAGAGCAGTGCGCGGCAAAGGAGCATTCGCTGCACTCCTGGGCTGAGGGGCTGACTCCAGCAAATCACCTTGATCCAGCAAGGGCGTTTCGGCTCCTGCCAATCGTCGTTGTTCTTCTAAACTCAAATCCCCTTCCTCAGGAATCTCATAGGAAGTCGTGATAATCGTGGGTCTTCCGTTGGTTTGGCTCATTATTTCCCTGGCTCCAAAGGCACAACATCGGTAATCATCAATCCGTTCTGCAACAGTTCATAAATCTTCTGTCGCCACACGAGCGGCTCGTTCTCGCCTAGGGCAGGCGGCACGGGGGGAATGGCTTGCACGGTAATCGTGCGGTTAATCGGCACCTCTCTCAGCGTCTTGGTCGGTCCGCTCTCAATTCGGGTTGCAACCACATCAACCTGCCAACGTCCCACTGCAATCTGGCGAGGATTGCCGATACTGTAGAATCGCAACACCGATCGCCGATTGCCACTAAACACATCCCGAGGAATAATCGACTCGCCCATTTGCTTCAAAAATTCCTGGCGAAACCCATCCTCTAGCAAATATCCCGCCAGATACACTTTCGTCGGCACCTGTGCCCTCAGAATCTCCATTCCGGTATCCGTCTGCTGACTACCGGGAATCTTGTTGTCCCACTCAAAGGCCAACTGCATCCAGGTGACGATCGTATTCTGAATAATCTTGCTATCGCGATACTGGTCATCGTATTCCTGTGCCACATTCGTTGTGCCATCGCGCATTTGCACATAGACCTTGCCACGATTCGCCAGAGAACGGTTAGAAAAGCTCATGAATAACAGCACAGCCAAGGCGAAGAACAGACTCACGGAAAGACCGAAAAGAACAATGACCAGTGTGCTTTCATTCTGAACAGGAATGAACTTGAAACGCTCTAACAACTTGGAACGTGCAGGTGCCTGCACCGGGGAAGAACTTTCAACTGGTTGAAGAGAAGAATTATTTTCCATACATTACACCAACATGCGAACTGCAACTTGGGTGACTTGAGCGAGTAAACTAGACATCGCCTGAACGGCAAAAATCGCTCGATTAGAAATTCCTTGATACAGAGCAACACCTCCTCCACGCCCAATCTCATAAGCAAGATACGGAGAAAAGACCGCAGAGAACATCAGAAAGCCCATGCTGGAGATGACTTCAGACACGTTGTCGATATTGACAATCACAAAGGCCATCAATCCCACCAGGATGTTGTAGCCCATCTGCACGGCCAGGATGCCGAGGAAGCCACTCAGCCATGCAAAGATAGGACGACCTGCGAGCGGCAATAGCGATAGGGCAACGGCGATCGGGGCAAACAAAGCCGTCATCAGTAGTGCAGCCTCAATCAGATTCACCACTGCCCACTGCATGATGTAGAGAATGAACTGGATAATCGGCAATGTTCTGTCCTGAATCACCTGGGCAAAGCCCCCGTCAATCATGGACAAACCCATATTGCCGAGAAGACCCGTGCTAATGTCCCCGGCTGCGCCTAGAAGATTACCCAGCATATTCCAGAAGTCCTGAGCAATTCGCAATTCATCTTGCGATGTCAGGGAATCGACGATCTGCTGCGCTTCACCTGCTGCTCGATCCACACATTCGTTGAGCTATGCCCCTACCAACCCATCGCATTGACTCATCACCTGACGAACTCGGGCGATCGCCAGACTGTTATGATTCAACTCCTCAATCGCCTTTTGCAGCGTCACCCCTCCTAAAGAAGTGGACAGGATACCCAGCATGAACGACTGTGCGACTCCCCGAATGGCTAGCACCACTCCTGCCAGAATGCGGCCATCGCCCCCTAACAACACCAGAACCACCAGGGGGAAAACAAACATTTCAATGACGGTTCCCAGTGATTTTGTTTTGGCGATCTCACTGCCATATTGGATAGCAAGATAGACCAATGCAAATGCCGCAATGCCAAACGAGAACTTGACGATCGCCCCCCACAAAGACAGCGGCTCTGCGGCCAAAACGAAATCCCAGGTTTCCGCCCAAGATTGCCGGGTGTTCTCTGAAAGCTCGATCGCCTTTTGAATCACATCTGCGGCAGCATTCGAGCCAGCTTGAGCAATCAAATAAGTGTGTGTCACTTCTCCTCCTCCTGGCTCAACCCAGGTAGATAAAATGAACCGCCTGCGGTAATCACCCCAGAGTATGCTGAGGCATCCTGTCGGCGATCGCGCACCCGCTCCCCTTGAATCTCTAGCAAGGATTTCCCCAGCAAGCTATTGCGGAGCGAATCATCCCTGGCTCTCAGTTGAGCGTCGATCGCCAGCAGTTCTGTATGAACCGTGGTTTCATGCGCCTGAACCGAAATGTTTCGCATAATGTTCTGGGAGACATCCTGTTCTTCAGAATCCTCCATCATCGCCGTCGAAGTCTTGAGAGCATCATTTGCCGCTTCGGTATTCTGCTTCAGCTTGGTTTGCCCATCTGCACCCAAGGCGGTTGCTTCTGCAACTTCTTCGGTTTCTTCGACTCGAAACAAGTTCTTCAGGGCAGTCCTCCCGGCGTAGCTTCCTCCCTCCTGTTTACTTTCCAAGAACTCCATCAGCGGAGTGGTACCCGTTTCATCAATCGTGGCGTTGACCTGATCTTCAATGGGTAACCCCATATCACCCGCTTCAACCCCCGAGAAAACCTCGGCTCCTCCCGTCGTTCCAGTCGTGCTGCTGTCTCCATCAGCAGTGCCGTAGATATCGGAGAAGATGTCTTCCCAGTTGATACTCAGAATGTCGAGCAGCTTATCCAGGTCAAAGTTAGAGAGAATCCCTGCAATTTCCTGTCCGAGTCCCTTCACCCGATCGATCAAACTGGAAATATTGCGATAGGTACCAAAGATCCCGCCAATAGAACTGGCTGTGTGTTCATCCAGGACATTCCCCATCACCTCCTCAACAGTCCCGTTGGTTTCCTGCATGTCCCGATTCTGTTGATTAAGCGCTCCCTCAAGGTTGTCAATTCCCGTGTTGGCGCGATCGACGCCACTGTTGATGCCACCCAGGACATCATCTACAGAACGACTGGCCGTCCCGGAAGGAGGAGGCTCTGTAATCGTCGAAGGATTGGCCGTCCCCGAAGGAGGAGGCTCTGTAATCAATCCCTCTTCTCCTTCAGCCTGCACTGCCGCAGGATAGCCCACAACCAGGGCGATCGCCATCCCAACCCGAATCATCCGCCCTCTCATACAACCTCCTTTGCACTGTGGCGATGACGCTGCTGAAACCGCTCAAAATCATTCAACCCAATATCCTGTAACCGTTTACTGCCTCGCATCGCCTGAATGTATTCCTGAGTGAATTGGCTCAGTCCTAACACATAGCCTCGCTGCGTCTGGGGGTATTGCGACAGGATTCGCTGTCTGGCCAGTTTCTCATCCTCTCCATTAGCTAATGCAGCCAGCATCATCGGAGCAGCATAGAAGCGAGTATCCCAGAATCGGCCTTGACGGGAGATCAACCAGCGCGTGAACATTTCAGGACGGCTCCCTTTGAATTTCTCGGTGGCCGTGGGCAGGATAACTTCGTTCGGGAAGCCGAGTTTGTCGATGTAGGCACGAGTTGCGGCATGGGTGGTACAGCCTGTGATGGTCGTTGAGAGGTTCGCCAGAATCTTGGCACTGGCAGAACAGTCGGCGATCGCATCCAGATCCTGCGCCAGAATCAGAATTGCCAACCCTTCTTTCCGCCCCGTCGCAAACTGCTCCCCAATCAATTCGGCGAATCCACGTTTCGAGAGTAGAACCGATAGCTCATCCCCCACAAACAAACTCCTGGGATGCGCCAGAGCATTGCGGAGACAAGCCATCTGAGCGCTCAACGCCATGATGTAGCTGTTGTTCTCATTGGTCAGCCCGGAGAGGGCATAGAACAGAATCCGAGCGTTCGGCGGCACACTGCTGGGTTTGGCTAGCATATCGCCGACATTCGGATCAACCAATTTGGCACCGACTTGGGAGACAATCTGGTTAATCGCCAGTGCGTCCATCGCCTCAAAGCTTTCTAGCCCCAGTTTCTCCTTCGAGCAAAACTTGAGCAGATCATGCAGTGTTGGCATTTGCTGCCATGCTTCAGACTGCCAGCCCTGCTCAAAGGCGACGTTATAGCGCTCAATCATTTCAGCATCGGCAAAGAAGATCTCAAGCAGCCGCAACGTGATGGAATCGACCCGCTCCAGCAATGCCTGGTCGTGGATCTGTCCCATGGCGATCGCCACAATACTCTGCCGGGTAAAGTCTTTCCACCGCTTGAATCGCTGGGTCTGAATCTTCGGGTCAAGATTCCTCAGATCAGGCGGTTCCAGAAGATTGAGATGCTCTTGCAGAATATCCACATAAGCCGCTTGATCTCCCAGCATCTGAATTGCCAGTTGAAAGGTGCTGTTGCCCCCAGTCGATAAGTCCATCCCCACCACCGGAATCCCAGCAGCTAACGCCAATTCAATAAATCGCCATCCCGCCACCGACTTCCCTGATCCGGTCGCACCCGTCACCACAATCCGCTGAGGTTCTTCTTGCGGGAACAGGTCAATGTACAGCGGCGCACCGCCTTGCTCGGTCAAAAACTCCACACCCTGAACGTCCAGTTCTCGGGGACGAGTCAAAGGAATGAAACCCACCACCGATTCAGAATCCAGCGTCATTCTCCGTTCTGAAAAGACGGAGAATTTAGTCAGAAGGCTGAAGTCGTTAATTGGCAGAGACTCTACCCAGACTCGCCATGCAATGTCGTTTTCGACGATCGCATTCGCGGACTCAAAAGCATTACAAATCTGCACTACCGCTTCATCACATTCCCGTTCACTACTGCGCCAAACGATAAACACAGGCGCACAGTAAAGGGGTTTTCGACCTTCCAGGATCTTCCGCAGGGCATCGGATGTGTACTCATCCTGCAAGTTGGCATGAACCATCTTTCCGGTGCCCTCGGCGATCGCCCGCCGCCGCTGGGTAAAGGACTGACGGTTCATCTTTTCCAATTCATCCTGCACAATCCACCGTTCACGCGGCGTAATCTGCACCACAACCTCGGTATCGCGCACATAGGATGCACTCATCCGATTCCAAATCCACCGCAGCGCCTCTCGGGCACTGCGCCAGTGGTCAGGCGGTTCTTCCAAAACAACCACTTTCCCCACCTGGCCATTGCAGTACAAATATCCGGTCTGCCTCTTATGTTTGGGACAGGCAGATTGTCCTTGCTGTCCCTGAATGAGCCGGGTCGTGAGATCCTTCTGGCCAGCGATCGGCACAATCTGCTCCAGCCCCTTCTCCCCCTCGGCAATTCGGATGATCTCAGGAACGATGGAACAGGGGCGGGTATTGAACTGATTCCACAAGGTCTGATACAGTTCCTCACCAGTCATCGCCTCCAGCGCCAGTTCAGCTTTCGTCTCTAACAGATTGCGCCAGGGCAAATAGCCATACTCATGGATCTGTCTGGCTAAATTGAGATAGAAATCCTGAAAGTAAATCTGCTCAGTACCCGCCAAGGAGCGGGCGAACTTCTGCACGGTTTGCTGGAGCCAAGTCACGGTTTTACCAATCAAATCCGTTCGGTCTTGACTACTTTTCTGCGCTGTCCAGAATACCCAGATTACCTGATCCCAGACTTGCCTCACCCCGCGTTGAGACAGTTCAGCCACTCGCTGTTGCTCGTTAAACAACAAAACTGAAACAGGTGCCAGAGGACTATTTCGTGCCAGATCTTCTAATGCTTGAGTCCGACTTCGGACATCCGAACGACAACTTAAATGAAACGTGACACTCTCCCCATCAAACAATTCGGTCATACATCGCTGGATATTGTCCAGAAATGCTTCCACCTCATGCCGATATAACTGCGGATGATACCCGGCAAAGCGAAAAGGAATTTGGGCACTCCACTGCTGGCTTTGAGGGTTGTAGAGCAACAGGCAGGCAAAGCGGTGACCGCCAAGCTTGATTTCAGCAATGGAGTGCAGATGAGAAAACGATTGGAATGGCATAAAGCGTCTGATGCCTCCCTCTCGGGTGCGTAGGGGAATCGGTCGGATCTGGGTGCGAGTTTTGCGTTTCCACAACCCCGGTTGCGTCACTGGAATGAACAGCGTTTCACCATTAATCCAGTCTTCTCCCGGAGGCGGCACCCAGCGTTTGAAGAAGCGGTAGGCGCGATCGCCCGTCAAAATCCAATAGCTGGCCGCCAGCCAAATCCAGATGATGAACCAAACGGTTAAGCTGCCTGCAAACACCATCCGGACAATGAAAAAGGTCAAGGTTCCCAGCATCATCCAGGGAGCCACCTGGGATGCAGGAATTGGGCCAATGGAAGCACGTTGTCCAAACAATTTGTTAATGGGAATCGGATCTTTTTCCACATCAAATCTTGAGTTTTCCATCGTTCCTCCTGTGACTCAATTCCTTCATCACCCAAACAAGATTTCAGCTTAGCCGTCCTAGCCTTAGCCTTTACCCAACATCAATTTTGTAATCACTTCAACCCCAATCACAAAGGCTACCCCGATCGCCACAAGGTTAGCGATTGGTTGCCAATCAGTCCCTCGGGTCGCTTGAATAAATACGATAATCACGCCGATAATAAAGGCCAAAGCCATCAACACTCGGAAGAATGCAAAGATAGTTGTGATAATACCTTGGTCAATTCCGGTATTTGCTTCACTGATGACCTTTGTCAAAGATTTCTCCAACGAATCGAAGAGTTGAGCATGAGCAGGCAGTGAGACTTCACCAAAAACAACCGTGAGTGCCAGAACAAGACTGGCAACATGCCAAGGACGAATCGGCAAATTGCAGGCTAACGCAAAGGCTAACCCCTTCTGGAACAGGCCAAAGCAAATCGCAATCAAACAGGAAAATCCACCCACCCAGAGCATCACAGGATTTGTCCAGCCCAGGTAGAAGCAAAAGAAAACAAAGAGCAAAACGGAATAGAAATCGGTGCTGCTGAAGCGAAGCTTGAAGGCTTTGGGAGCCATTTTTTTGAGTATCATAATGTTCTTTGGGTAGGGAAAATGAGTGCTGCATCTGGGCAGCACGGGTTTGTGGGATAAAGAAGTTGGCAGTGCGTTTCTTACAGAGCCGACTGCTGCTGCATCTTGGCCGTTCGAGCTTGTTGCGCCACCAGGTTGTCAATCCGCTCTGGAGGAATCGCGGAGAACTCTGATCGAATTCGCCCTTCGGAGGTCATACGAGCACGAAAAACATTCGTCTCTCCCTCTCGCCCCAGAATGGCGCGATTGCCGTCCGCGTCTGTGAAAATCTCGAAGTGATAGTTGAACTGCCCCTGTTCATCAGCCCAGGAGATTTTGCCGTTGGCAACTTCAAATTCTTCGGGCACTGATTGCTGCAGGACTTGAATCAAATGCCGGGTGTTCGTCTGGGTTTGGTATTCACCCACCGTTTGGGGTAGATGCGTCAATCGCTCCATCTCTGCACTCGATAGGTCGTTGAGGAGCACTTCCCATTGTTCTTCAGTTCGGATGGCTTCAAACTTGGTGCCGTACTCTTCGTCCTGGATACTGATGCGGGTTTGGTCGGAACCTTGCTCCTGCTGCATTTGAACCACCCCTAATCTCGTCGTCACTGGGTCATAGGGGCTGATGCTGTAAAACTCTGCCTGGGCGCTCAGATAGTTGGATAATCCTTGGGCGATCGCTTCCCCCGATTCGGAAGCATGAGCCACGGTAGATGCTGGATGTTGCTGTGGTTCGGACTGTGGACGTTCATGCGGGGGCTGGGAAGCAGGTTCAGTTAGGGAATGGCCTTTGAATACCACTTCTTCCAACCGATCCAAGCGCTGATGAAACTGTTGGATCAACTCGGCAATTTGATCCAATTGGCGATCGATCGAGGCATGGCGATCGATCTCGATCGGCTCATAGGTTTTATGACGAACGCCAACACCCTGCTCAAGCTGGTTGAGACGTTCATTCGTTAGAGTTACCCCCTTCACCAGAGGATCATCTTGTTCTGATTCCGGTTTTGATTCAGGCTCTGATGTCAGTTCTGGTGGAGAAAGCAACTCAACTTCTTCAACAAGCGTTGCATCCGATCCAGGTTCAACAGTTGGGGCTTGCTCTTCGGCAGACTCGGGTTCAGCCCAAGGATCAGCCGTTGGATCTTGGGCTGTTGCTTGATTCTGCACTTCAGAGGAGGGAACAGAAACCTCATGCTCGGGGGTGGGGACGATCGCCTCCTCCAACCGTTCCGTTCGCTGTTCCACTTCCTCCAGGTCTTCTCTGATCTGTTCAACCCGTTGGGCGCGATCCTCCAGCGTCTTCTCTAATCGAGTCGCCCGTTGGTTAACCGCTTCCAATTCTTCGATCAGGTTCTCGATTCGTTGGGAATCGTTGTTTTTTCGAGCCGCTTGAATCTGCTGCCAGATGACAGCACTCAGTTGTAACGTGCTGCCTGTAACCGATGCAGCTTCACCGATGGCGGTCAAGCCGCTCAGTTCGGGATGTTGTTCCAGGCGATCGCTCCAGGCTTGTAATCCCAGACCCATTATCTGAGCGGCAGGGGGATGTGGGGGTGAAGGAGATTCCCCTTCTCCATTAGACGGTGGATCGGGAGATGGTTGAGCGGCTTGCTGCAAAATCGTACCCATCGTGGCAGGAGGCGGTTGAGATTGCGTGTCTACTATCGTGTCCATAACTGTTTCTGGAGTTTTTTGTTTGCGTTGAGCAGCGCGATCATGCCGCAATTCCCAGCTACAGGGAACGGGCGTGAGGTCATATTGCTGCTCTAGTTGCCGCATGGCTCGTTCAATCTGAGGAAAATTCAGATTGAGCGTGTCAGTGGGCGACAACCGATTAATCACAAAATGAGCGTGAATCCTCGGCTGATTTGAGTCGGGATAGGTGGTGTCATCATGAAGACAAGCAATCACCTGATGTCGTTCTGCACCAATCAGATGCACAAAATCCTCAACTATCCTCAGCCATTGTGCAAGAGAGATCGAATCCTGCTGCTCAGGCGATAGCGAAATGTGATAACCGGGACGTTTCATGGCAGCGGAAGGGTATCTCGCTGCCATCTTTTCCATATCCTGGGCGATCGCTAGGGAATCGCCTTGAATCCCGCTAACGAAATTGGCGTACAGCCTTTGGCTGGATTTACTAAGAACGTAATTGACAGTTCTGTAGAAGCTATCAGTGGCAGTCGTGTTCGCGATCATCGTTGGCGGATAACAAGTTCACGTCTTGTTCAATCCGATGAGCAATCGTCAGAATCTGCTCAAAAATGGCATCGATATCAAAACCTGAAGCGGTCGGGCGCTGATGAAAGTGGTAGATGCGATAGAGGCAAATCACCAGTTGCTGCATTTGCTGCTGCAAGGAGAGAACTGCAATCCTGCTGCGATCCTGAGTGAGTCCTGCTTCTCTCAGGTACCGCGATAAATCAATTTGACGGACTTGGGCGTTCTCTGTGAGTTGATGAAGCTCACTCGGAGTGACCCGAATCAAAATCTGTTTGGTTCTACGTCTGCCGAGCGACATATCTTATCCAAGACTGATGAATAGTATAAAATCACTTTTTGATTGGGCTGACAATAGCCTTAACAGTGTTTTAATTTTTTAGCTTTCCTGATTTCGACTTCCTGTCGGTTGCGATCGATTTCCCTACTTTTCTCAACTTCTAATCTTCAGGATTTTCACCCTTCAGAGGTGGCTATACATTTTCCCTGCTTGCTATTCCTGATGTCCGCCCCAGAGCCATTAATCAAGCCAATATCGACAAAATTCGATTCACAAATTGTTGCACAAAAATGCGATCGCCCTATCGATTTTTTCCATTTCTTCCTGTAAGAATAGTTCTAAATCTCCTCTACATTTTTCGATTTACCAGGAAGTTTTTGCACTTTCGACATCAAGTTCTCCCAGGTTTGTTCCACCTTGCCTAAAATTTCCTGATCTCAATTTTTAAGTATTTATACTCACCCCTCTTCATTCGTCGAAGGTTGTTATGAAACTCCCTGAAGTCAGGATCGCTTTCGATCCCGGTTCGTCTCTCACAAAAGTGGTCTACTCGGTTTCATCGGCGCTGCCTCAATCACTCGTCATGGAACCCCAGATTCTCAAACTCCCGACTCTGCTAATGACAGAAAACCAACACTCCTTCAGCAACATGAATCCTGAGAACCAGGCTTGGCTGCAATTAGACCCCAAGGATGAAGATTGCTATATCGTTGGGTTTCTCGCACAGCAATATCGTGCCTCTTCACGCTTTGATCA
This sequence comes from Oculatellaceae cyanobacterium Prado106, assembly GCA_025454315.1. Lineage (GTDB taxonomy): Bacteria > Cyanobacteriota > Cyanobacteriia > Elainellales > Elainellaceae > Prado106. The sequence continues at coordinate 635 of JALOOP010000097.1, read as the reverse complement.
GGTCAAACATGAGCAAGCTTTGCACAAGTTGCTGGCAGCAGTGGGGGTTGTCGCCCAACGGGAAAAAGCCCCTCGGCTGGAGCTAAGAGTGACAACCCTACTGCCCTATGATGAGTACCAAAATCGTAAACAGTTCGAGGAACGGGCACAGCAAAGACTCAAGCAATTCTGGTTTCGAGGCCAAGCGATCAGAACCAATCTCAGGGCGTTCTACTGTTCTCCAGAAGGGGGAGGTGTGGCTCGAAAATTGCGTGACCAGAAGGGAGAAGCCTGGTTTAACAGTAAGACGATCGCCGTGCTCATGTTTGGTCACCGCAATACCTCCTGTCTGGTGTTCCGCAGGGGACGACTTGATCCTAATGCCAGTTGCACCAGCGCACTGGGGTTTGTTCAGTTGCTTCAGGGAATTATCAAGCGGACAGCAGGACAAAATCGAGATGCGATCGCCACGACGATCTTCGATCTAGGAACTTCGCCCACGCCAGACCATCCGCTAATTCGCAAATTGATTCGCTCCACCTTGCCAGAAAACATGGAGTAAGTCCTTATGCAAAAATCATTACCCAGTTTCCAGATTCTTGTAAACTGGTAGATGAACGAATATCCTACTCTGATTCTATGCGTACTGTTGCCCC
>JALOOP010000096.1 GCA_025454315.1 Oculatellaceae cyanobacterium Prado106 | reverse complement strand
AGCTTCCAGTGGTTCCACCGGTTGGAGCAGCGGCTTGTCCACCTTCCGAATCACCCACATAGGCTACGTTCATCCCAGCAGCACGCGCCAGCAGGGACAACACATCTCGTACCGGGGCATCGCGTAACACCAGGCGGGGCACAACTTCTGTGGAGCCTAAGTTGACTTCGGAGGCGCTGGAGTCAATGTTGGACACGGACATATCGCCGAGCGGGGGTGCGATCGCCCGAGGCTGAGTCCGAGGAACGCCTGTCGAGACGCCAGGAGGCGCAGCTTGTGCCACTTGGCCGCTACCGCCATCGTAGGTAATTGTGGGATTGGGCACCATGACGTTGCCAGCGGATTGGTTCCAGCCAGAAGGCAGCGAGGGCACTTGCGCCACACGGGGAGTCTGCGCTGGATTTTGTGCGCCGGGAATGGTGGGCTGGGCTTCAGCGGTGCGGAATGAGTTGGCTTGAGGGCGACTGCTGGTGGCGGCCCCGCTGACATTGAGCGTAATCAGGCCGCCGTCCTGGCTGACCTGTCCTGCCGGAGACTCGCCATCGCCGCTGACCTGTACCCGGACGCTGTTGGAGTCGAGTTGGGTGACGCTGACCGAGCTAATGCCGGGAGCCGGGTTGTTTTGCAGAAAACCATTGCCCGCCGGAAGCTTGAGTTCCGTGTTGATAATGTCCGCAATTAAAGCGTTGCCCCGATTGACGGTAAAAACCTGGGGGCGATCGCCGTTATTGGTTTCCAAGATCACCTGAACACCGCCGCTGGCTGCGTTGAGTTGAATATTGGTAATTTGGGTGGCCGATGCATGGGCGGGCTGGGCAGCCAGCACAACAACCGCTGCGCCACCGATGATGCCCGAGAGGCTATATAGCCCCGATAGGCCAGGATGATGAGATAGACCACCGAATCCAAGATGCCGTTTCACAGTTCACTCCTTCTTGAGTCTGTCAGGTGTAGTGGGAGGGGAGTAGGGAGTAGGGAGTAGGGAGTGGGGAGTGGGGAGTGGGGAGTAGGGGGATGGGGAGTAGGGGGGATGGGGGAGAGTGTTATGCTTTGCGCTTTCCCCTTTTCCCTTTCCCCTTTTTCCTTTTCCCTTTCCCCTTTTCCCTTTCCCCTTTCCCCTTTCGCCTTTCCCCTTTCCCCTTTCCCCGTTATGGGCTAGGTGCTGGGCTAGCGGCTGGGCTAGCGGTTGGGCTGGCGGCGGGGGTGCCGGGGTCGGGTTGACCCATGGGCACGAGGGCGGCCAGCTTGAAGGTGGTTACGATGCGGGCTTCCGGTTGTCCGCCGGGAATGATGCGACCTTGGCCATCGACTCTTAGGGCAGAAGCAACGGAAGTATCCAGAGTGGATTTGAACTCGTTGACCACCAGCAGGGGTTGGAGTCGTTCAATGTTGCGAATAATCGACTGGGTTTGCAGGTAGGAGCCTTTGATTTCGACATCGTAGACTTGGCGCTCCAGGCGGTTGTTGACGGATGCGCCGAGGGAGCTATCCATCACGGGGCCGGATTGGTCGGGTACGAAGTCAAAGCGAGAGAGGACGGCTCTTTGGTCGTTGGCAAGGCCACTGTTGGCACTGACCACCCGTTCGTTGACATCGATTAGGAGGGTGTCCAGGCTTTGCTTGTTGGCAAACAGGCTGAGGACATCGGCTCTGAGTTGTTCAGCGGCTTTGAGACGGATGCGGGCTTGTTCGATTTGCTTTTGGAACTCGCCGCGATCGCGCAATTGAGCTTCTTTAGAGGCAATATCTTGAGTTAGCTCCTGGTTGCGCTGGAGAGCGGGCTGAGCCAGGGAGGTAAAGGCAAAATAGGCACCGACAACGCCCAAGAGCGCCACCAAAACCCCATTCACCGTGGGGGTCAAGCTCAAGCCAAATAGTTTGGGATACTCCGGGGCATCCCCTCTGCTTCCCGACGGGATAAAATCTGCGGTCATGGTTTGAGGACTCCTCTATCACGAAGGGCTTGAATGCGGCTGGCCAATCCCACAGATAGGGTGCGTTCTAGATCGGTGAGGAGGGCGGAGGCGGGTAGATCCGTCAAGCTGCTTTCAATGGTGTATTCCACCACGGGCGGAAGTTTGACATCGGGGCGTGCCGTATCAGCCTGACTGGTGAACTCAATCTGTGTGGGATTGTCAATCAGTTTGGAACTCACCAGACTGGTTTTTTCGCTGTTGAGGAAGGGCGATCGCTGCAAGGTCAAAATAAAGTCGTTGACTTCATTGAAGGATCTCGCCCGTCCTGTAATTTTCACCTTGGGCTGCCCCGGTGGTGGAACCACAGGAATGGCGGCAGCAGCGGGATCAGGGCTGGCTCCGGGACTAGGGCTGGTGGTGGGACTGGGGCTAGGCGTAGCTGCCGCAACAGGCGGCGCTTCTGGGGCTTCTTGCAGAATTTCGCTAATCTGAACGCCGTTGGGAACGCGATCGCGAATATCTTGCAAAATCCCAGACCAGGGCTTGATTTGGTCAAACACGGTGGCCAGCGCCAGGTTATCGGCCTCATAGTCACTGACTTGTTTGTTAATCGCCGCTACTTCGTTTTGCTGGCTGGTGATCGTGGCCAACTCGCTGTCCAGTTCAGCCTGTCGTTGTTCCAGGCCGCCGTTTTGCGCTTGCAGAAATCCCCAAGCGCCCAAAGCCAGAGCCGGGAGTGCGATCGCCACCACCAACCCCGCATAAAAGGGAGCCGGACTGGCCGATCCACCGCCGCCACCGCCCGAGGGCTTCTTGCCGCCGCTCGTTGGTCGGGTGGCCCGATCCTTCAGAAAGTTAATGTCTAGTGCATACATAATTTACCAAGCCTCCCGTAAACCCAAACCCAACACCACACCCAATCCCGCCCGCTGAGCCGGGGGAATCTCCTGCGCCACTTCTAATGAGAGGGCGGCGATCGGGTCAACCTGCGTCGCAGGCAAACTCAACCGCTGGGAGAAAAACTCATCCAGTTGGCCGATCGCAGCCCCAGGGCCGGCCAGCAGCAACTGCGCCACTTCCATGTTTTCGCCCTGGTTGTGGTAGAAGTCGATCGATCGCCGCAGCTCATCGGCCAATTCGCCCAGAACTCGCAGCATAGCCGCTGTCGCCGGATTGGTGCCGCCCATCTTAGACGTGGAGCCAATGGAATTGTCCATACTGCCACTGTCAGGGACGCTCATGCCTTGCAGCAAATCGGTATTGCGCGTGGGCGGCAGATTCATGGCACGGCTCAAAGCGGTTTGGATTTGGAAGGTGCCAATGGGAACCGTGCGCGAAAACTGCGGAACACCATCTACAGCGATCGAAATCTCAGTGCTTTCAAACTGAATGTCAATCAGCGCCACAGCTTCCTGGGGCGTGTACTGCCGCAGTTGGGGACGAATCGTCCGAATCAGAGAGAAACTGCTGATTTCGATGATGTCGATCGACAATCCGGCCTGCTGAAAAGTATCGATGTAGCTGTTGGTGACTTCTTTGCGAGTCGCCACCAGCAGCACCTGGACTTTTTCAATGCCATCCTCATCGACAAACAGACCCAGTTTTTGATAGTCCACATCCGCTTCTTCCCGAGGGAAGGGCAGATACAGTCCAGCTTCCTGGTTCAGCACCATTTCGCTCAGTTCTCGGTCATCTAGCTCTGCCGGAACTGGAATGATGCGCGTCACGGTGTCGCGTCCGCTAGGAATGGCGGTGGCGGCGTGCTTGACCTTCAGCTTGCTCTCGGACAAGACAGACTGAATAATTTCTGCCATTGCCCCAGAATCGACAATTTGCCCTTCCTGGAAAATGCCTTCAGGCACTTCCGCAGAAGCCAGGGTCATGAGTTGAAATCCCTGTCCTTTTTTCTTCAGGCGAGCCACATTGATGCGATCGGGGGTCAACTCGACACCCACACCTTTATTGGTTTTTGAGAATAAACCTTGGAGAGTACTACCCACTGTCTTTGCCCGTTAACTAGTGAAGTTGGAAGTTACTTAAATGAGAGGCTACTTAAATCAGATGCTGCTTAAAAAAGAAGTCTTTAATTAAAAGTTAATTGCTGTCATGAACGATTCCATTAATGCTAACCAGAATACCCATTCCTCATAATTTCGATCATTCCGTTGAATAATTCATTTAATTAGCAAATAAATCATTCAAAGTCAGAGATTCGACTTTCAAAAGGAGCCTTGGATTTGCTCAGAAACTCGATTAAAGTCGAATACTTTCCGACCATTCATGGGTTCTTTTTGAAGCATCAATCACCCGAATTAAAGGTTTGCCCTAAATTCTTTGAATTCCAATGTCCTCATATTTTTTGAGAACTCATTTGTGATTTGAGCATCGAAACGATTTTGAAGATAAAAAATGTCTCCCCAATCGAATCATTCCGCTACAACTTTTAGAACCCAATTCAATAGAACCTGATTAAACCCTTGATTCCGACTGAATCTCCCGACTCCATGCACCCTGATGGTCAAAATTTAAGATCTTGTGCGAACCTAAATGCTGAGAGAAAGCGATCGCCCCACCCCTACAACCCTCCCGAATCAAGCCACAGTCTCGTTCCATTGCAATGAACTCAACGAACTAGCGCATGACCCAAGCGGATATGGTTCTCAATGTTGCCCGTTTTATCTAGCAAGATTACAGGCTCCTCATCAGGATTAAACTTTTGGCGAATTGCAATTCAATCCTCCTCAGATTGATCCCTCCTTCAGTAAATCCAAAATGGAGGTTCAATTTAGATGAGCGTCACAAGCATACCCACCCAAACCGAATCTGATGTCGGGGTCAAATTCAGATGCAATTCAACGCAAATGCAACCCATCGGTTAAAGGTTCTGCTGAGCAAAATTCATCACAAAAGCACCCTTTTGGAGCAAGAGAGTCGTCGTTTATACAGCGCTGTTCCAAGAAGAACTCAATTCCTCTTGGAACAGCGGTTTAATACGGAGGGGCGATCGCAACAATAGCTACCCAAATGATTCTTTCAACACTCAAAAATACGCAGATCAGACTTCGGATGTTGCGGGGTTTACCCATCAATTTCAACGAGCAATGTATTCTCAAATACCTCTTTTCAATTCAACACTACTGACTGTATTGCAACGACCAACATCGCAATGCCCTTCCCTGAAGTGTTCCTCGTTCCTGATGCGTTGAAGTGCTGAAATAATGCCCTAATCTTCCTGCTGAAATTGGTAAATGCTTTTCCCTTGATCGAACACGTTCTAAAGAATACCAAAGGTTGGAGGAAAGTGAGCAAGATTTGGGGAGTGGGGAGTAGGGAGTGGGGCGAAAGGGGAAAGGGGAAAGGGGAAAGGGGTGACCCAGAAACAACAGGGGTAGAACTTTGATGGATAGAACTGGGATGGATAGAACTGGGACAGAGTTCATAGAATTTCGCCTTTCGCCTTTCCCCTTTCCCCTTTCCCCCTTCCCCTGCTCACTCATGACTCAACGCCCACTCCACCGCTGTTCTTGCATGAATCGCTGTGGTGTCGAACAGGGGAATCTCGCTTTGGTCGGGCTGAACCAGGAGCATGATTTCGGTGCAGCCTAGAATGACGGCTTCGGCTCCTTGGTGAACTAGGGATTGGATAATCCGCTGGTACTCTTGTCGAGAAGTGGGGTTGACGATGCCGAGACAGAGTTCTGAATAGATGACCTGATGGACGATTTGGCGATCGCTCTCCTCCGGCAACATCACTTGCAAACCAAAGCGATCGCCCAACCGCCCCCGATAAAACGCCTCCTCCATCGTAAACCGAGTCCCCAGCAGCCCTACACGCTCAATTCCCTTAGCTCGAATCACCGCCGCTGTCGCATCCGCAATATGCAGCAGCGGAATCGAGAGCGCCTCTTGGACGGCATCGGCCATCTTGTGCATGGTATTAGAACAGATCAGGACAAAATCAGCACCGCCCCGCTCCAGACTTTGGCCTGCTGCCACCATGACCTGCGTGGCCTCATCCCATCGGCCTTGATGCTGCAACGCTTCAATCTCCGCAAAGTTGAACGAAGCCATAAGACTTTTGGCGGAATGGAGTCCCCCCAGTTTTTCCTTGACCGTTTCGTTGATAATGCGATAGTACTCTAGCGAAGACTCCCAGCTCAGTCCGCCAATTAACCGTTTTCATCCTGGTTTTCACGTCTCTTTTCACATCACTTTTCACATCACTTTTCATGTCTGTTTTCACGTCTGTCGATTCTGCCATTATGGATTCCTCCCCTGCCTCCTTCACCCCGACCGACATCCTGATTCTCTCCAACGGCCCCGGCGAAATCACCACCTGGGTCAGACCCGTGGTCAAAGCCCTGCGACAAAAACTAGGGCACGATCGCCAACAAATCCGTATCTCCCTCATGTTATCGCCCTGTCCCAACGCCAGCGGCAAGGAAGTGGCGATCGCCCAAACCTTCCCCGAAATCGATCGCATCCAAGGCGCAGCCGATTTCTTCCCCTTCCTCCTCTGGGGCAAAACCACCGAAGCCTGGGATTGGCGCAATCAAGGAGTCGTCGTCTTCCTCGGGGGCGACCAACTCTTCCCCGTCCTAATCGGCAAACGCCTGGGCTACCGCACGGTCATCTACGGCGAATGGGACACCCGCTGGCATGGCTGGATCGATCGCTTCGGCGTGATGAAACCTGAACTCATTGAGCAAGCCGCACCTCAATATCGACACAAGTTTACTGTAGTCGGCGATCTGATGGCCGGAGCGGCACAGGGGAATGGGGAAAAGGGAAAAGGGGAAAAGGAAAAGGGAGAGGAGATCCCTGACCCATCCACCCATCCACCCATCCACCCATCCACCCATCCACCCTCAGAATGGATCGCTATCCTCCCTGGATCTAAAGCCGCGAAACTAGCCCAGGGCGTTCCTTTGGGGGTGGCGATCGCCCATCATCTCCACGCGGCTCGTCCCCAAACTCGGTTTGTGATTCCGGTTGCGCCCACTTTGGATGTTGCGACACTGGCCAAATTTGCTGATCCTAAGCAGAATCCGGTGTTGCAATACTTTCAGGATGGAGCAGCGGAGCTAATTCAGGAATCGGGGCAATGGCTGTTGCAGGCGAAGGGGGTTCAAATTGAACTGCACACAGAATTTCCGGCCTATGATCGGCTGCGGCAATGTCGGCTTTGTTTCACCACGATTGGAGCCAACACTGCGGAACTGGCAGCTTTGACGGTTCCCATGATTGTGCTGCTGCCCACTCAACAATTGGATGCGATGCGCGCTTGGGATGGTTTACCTGGGCTGTTGGCCAATCTTCCAGGCATGGGGCAGCTCTTTGCAGTCTTGATTAATCGCGGGTTTCTTCGCAACCCGCGATTGCTGGCCTGGCCCAATATCTGGGCGGGAGAGGCGATCGTGCCTGAACTTTTGGGATTATTACAGCCACAAGAAGTGGCCGAATTTGCCCTGGATTTGTTGAATCATCCAGAGCAATTGGCGCAAATGCAGGCTCGTTTACGGCAGGTCAGAGGCGAACCGGGAGCCGCCGATCGATTAGCAGGCTTAGTCCAAGATTTGCTTCAAGAATCTTCAGAGTCAGGAATTCAATGCGGCTAACCAATGCTCTAAGTCAGCGGCAGCCGAGAAGTCTAACAGCGCCTCGCCTAAGTTTTCCAGTTGATCCAGAGACAGGGCTTGGACTTGCTCCAATTGTTCAGGGGTTAGCGTACCGACTCGGCGCGTGAGTTGTTTGAGGATGAGCGATCGCTCTCTCTGGAGTCCTTCCTCTCGGCCTAGCTTTTCACCCTCCTGCAGAATCTCTTGGTACCAGGGTGACTCTCGCAATACTGCCATATCCCACCTCATGATTTGCCGCACGACATCTGATCCTAGTACAAAGGTAGCAAAGAATGCCAGCAGTGATTCCAACTCTACCATTTGCTCATCTTGCCGCAGTTGATTCAATTCAGGGCTTGCTGAACGATGACTCGATCGCCCCCTTGTTTCAGAATAGGCACAAAAGGCAGGAGAGCCGTGAGCGACTGCTCAAACACCACGGATGCTTCCACTTCCCAGAGGTTAATCACCCGATATTCTTGCAATGCCTGAAGTCCGAGGAAATTGGACTCGAATCGATTGGCGATCGCAGTCTTAGCAGAAGGCGGCAAAATATTGATCAACACTGGATAGGTCGGTAAGCCATACTTTTCTTCGGCTAAGGCTGAATAAGCCCGCATTCGCACTGGCATTTTGTTGTTGTATCGCAACTGCAACTCATTCAGCACCAGGAACTCACCCTGTTCCTGGCTTCTGACTTTGATCAGCACATCATTATCCCGGCCAATCCACTGAAACTCAGACCCCAGAATTTCTTGAACCACCACATCTGAACGCTGAGTCACCCACTGTACCCAGGCGGTCGGAGCCAGACTAATCAGCCGCTTGCCGCCAATATCCGCTTTCTTGACCACGGATCTTCTCCTCAGCAAAAAAACAAAAGGCAGATAAGGTTGCGCCTCATCTGCCTTTTATCTTATTGGATTGGCTAGAGATTAACCAAGCAGGGCTTTAGCCTTTGCCAGGACATTGTCCACCGAGAATCCAAACTTCTCCAGACACACGCCGCCGGGAGCCGAAGCACCGAAGCGCTCGATGGTGACAAAGTCGCCTTCGTTGCCAGCGTACTTGTGCCAGCCAAAGCTCAGTCCAGCTTCGACGATTAGGCGCTTGGTGACGGCCTTGGGAAGAACGGATTCCTTGTAGGCAGCGTCTTGGGCTTCAAACAGTTCCCAGGAGGGGAAGGAGACGACGCGGACTTTCTTGCCTTCGCTGGCCAGCTTCTCGGCAGCGGTGACGCAGAGTCCCACTTCCGAACCTGTGCCAATCAGGATCAGGTCGGGGGTGCCTTGGCAATCGACGACGGCATAGGCTCCCTTTTGGACTCCTTCAGCGGAGGAGCCTGCCAGGCTGGGCACGTTCTGACGGGAGAAGGCCATCAGCGTGGGGGCATGGTTTTTGGCATTGGTGATGGCAACCTTGTAAGCCCCAGCGGTTTCGTTGCCGTCTGCAGGACGAATCACTGTCAGGTTGGGGATGGCGCGCAGGGAGGCGAGGGTTTCCACGGGTTGGTGGGTGGGGCCGTCTTCGCCCTGACCGATGGAGTCGTGGGTCATGACCCAGATGGAGCCTGCTTCCGACAGAGCGGATAGACGGATTGCCGCCCGCATGTAGTCGGTGAAGATCAGGAAGGTGGCACCGTAGGGAATCAGACCGGAGCCATGCAGGGCAATGCCGTTACAGATTGCGCCCATGGCATGTTCGCGCACACCGAAGTGAACGTTGCGGTTTTGGAATTGACCTTTTTGGAAGTCGCCAAAGCCCTTCAGTTCGGTGAGGTTGGAGTGGGTCAGGTCAGCGGAACCGCCGATCAGTTCGGGCAGGACGGGAGCCAGCTTGTTGAGGCAGATTTCGGAATATTTCCGGGTCGGCTGCGCCTTGTCTTCGGCAGTGTAGGTGGGTAGGGCGCTGTCCCAGCCCTCGGGCAGTTTGCCGGAGAGGAGCCGTTCAAATTCAGCGGCTTCTGCGCCGTACTTGGTTTTGTACTGTGCCCAGGTTTCTTGCCATTCGGCTTCATAGCTAGCACCGCGCTCGATCGCCTTCCGCATATGCGCCACGGCATCAGCAGGCAGATCGAAGGGTTCGTGGTTCCAGGCCAGGTTTTCGCGGGTGAGTTTGACTTCGTCGCCGCCCAGAGCAGCACCGTGAACGCCAGCGGTATTGGCCTTGTTGGGGGAACCGTAGCCGATCGTGGTGGTGACCTTGATCATGGTCGGTTTGTCGGTGACCTTTTTGGCTTCTGCAATGGCATTGGCGATCGCTTTCAAATCACTATTGCCGTCCTCTACATGCAGGACATGCCAGCCGTAGGACTCGAAGCGCTTGCTGACATCTTCGGTGAAGGCGACATCGGTGGAACCGTCGATGGAAATATGGTTGTCGTCGTAGAGCGCGATCAGTTTGCCCAGACCCCAGTGACCCGCGATCGAACAAGCTTCACCCGACACACCTTCCATGTTGCAGCCATCGCCCAGAATGACGTAGGTGTAGTGATCCACTAGGGTGGAGTCGGGCTTGTTGAACTTGGCGGCCAGATGGGCTTCAGCCAGAGCCAAACCGACTGCGTTGGCAATCCCTTGACCGAGGGGGCCGGTGGTCACTTCTACGCCCGGGGTTTCAAAGTTTTCGGGGTGGCCGGGAGTGCTAGAACCCCATTGGCGGAAATTTTTGATGTCGTCGATCGTCACACTGTCGTAGCCCGCCAGGTGCAGCAGTGCATATTGCAACATGCAGCCGTGACCCGCAGAGAGGACGAAGCGATCGCGGTTAAACCACTTGGGGTTTTTGGGGTTGAACCGCATGAACTGATCCCAAAGGACAAAGGCCATCGGAGCCGCACCCATGGGCAATCCGGGGTGTCCAGACTTTGCTTTTTCAACAGCGTCGATCGCCAAAAAGCGAATCGAATTAATACAGAGTTCTTCGAGGGTTTGGGTTGCAACAGCCATGATGTCTTCTACTCAACGACAGTTTAAGGGGACAGTTTAAGGGACGGTTTAAGGGGACGGTTTCAAGGAGGCCATAACCCATCAGAGCAAAGACTTTGTGACCTGCAAGTGCAAAACTTACATCCAAAGCCGGGACTCATCGGGCATCAATCGGGCGACGTTAAGACGTTAAACAGCTTCAATCAGCTTCAATCATCAGCGGAGCTAAAACTGGAAAAGGCACGGAGCAAGACATTTGAAAAATCAGCCGAATCTTGAACAACCGTTTAGAGCCATTAGAACCATTAGAAACAGTAGGCAAGTATACCTACCGATCGCTTTTTATAGTGTATAGCCTATAGGGTCAATTATCTAGAGCAGGCCAGCACGCTAGAAAAATCAGTCGTTTCCTTTGATAGGCAGAATTCCTATCTGCGGGAAAGTTGGATTGAACGTTCAACGTCCATCATCCCATCAGAATGGAATGCTTTGTGAAGTTCAGGAGCTTGTGAAGTTCAGGATTTACTGTATTCGGCCAGATGGATGGTGCCATCGATCGCAAACTAGAAATTCTAGAAACTGGAAACCGGATGGTTCTTCGCGCCACTTTTGCCAGGGGGAATGGCTTGAGGCTGGGGAGAACTATCCGGTTAGGCTAGCCGCGATATTTGCGGAAGGCGAGGGTGACATTATGTCCGCCGAAGCCAAAAGAATTGGACAAAACCACTTCCACGGGCTGCGATCGGCTTTGATTGGGAACATAGTCGAGGTCGCATTCTGGGTCGGGATTCTCCAGATTAATCGTCGGCGGAATCTGGTCATTGGCTACAGCCTGGACAGCAGCCACGGCTTCAATGCCGCCCGAACCACCCAACAGGTGTCCGGTCATGGATTTGGTGGAGCTAATGGCCACCTGGTAGGCATGTTCGCCTAGCACTGTTTTGATGGCGGCAGTTTCGGTGGGGTCGTTGACCGGGGTGCTGGTGCCGTGAGCGTTGATATAGCTGATGTCGGCGGGGCTGAGGCCACCGTCTTTCATTGCCAGACGGATGGCACGGGCTGCACCTTCACCGCCAGGGACGATGGAAGTCATGTGATAAGCGTCGCAGGTCATGCCGTAGCCGACAACTTCGGCGTAGATTTTGGCTCCTCGGCTAAGAGCATGTTCCAGTTCTTCTAGGATGAGGATGCCGGAGCCTTCGCCCAGGACGAAACCATCACGATCGCGGTCAAAGGGTCGGCTAGCATGAGCCGGGTCGTCATTGCGGGTGGACATAGCGCGACAGGCTACAAAGCCCGCCACCGACAGGGGCGTAACCGCTGCTTCGGTGCCGCCGCAGATCATGGCCTGAGCAAAGCCGCGTTGGACAATGCGGAAGGCATCGCCGACGGCGTTTGAGCCAGCGGCGCAGGCGGTGACGGCACAGGAGTTGGGACCCTTGGCTCCCGTTTGGATGGCGGTGAGTCCGGCGGCCATGTTGCCAATCATCATCGGCACCATGAAGGGGCTACAGCGATCGGGACCTCGGTTGAGGTAGATCTCCTGCTGTTCTTCCATGACCTTGAGTCCGCCGATGCCCGTGCCGATCATGACGCCGATTTGTTCGGCGTTGAGGTCGTTGATTTCGAGGTTGGCGTCGGCCAGGGCTTGTTTGCTGGTGCAGACGGCAAACTGGGCAAAGCGATCCATCCGTTTGGCTTCTTTGCGATCGAGATAGTCGTGGGGGTCAAATCCTTTGACTTCTCCAGCGATGCGGCAGCCATGCTTGGAAGCGTCAAAGAGGGTGATGGGGCCAATGCCGTTTTGTCCGCGCAGCAACCCGGCCCAATACTCGGCCTGGGTATTGCCGATCGGGGTAATGGCACCCAATCCAGTGACGACAACCCGCTTCAATTCAGTACCAGAACTTGTCATGACAGTAGTTTCGAGGGCTTAAACACCCGGAACGCACAACTTTGAAATCTAATGAAATCTAATGAAATCTAGCGAAATCGAATTGCAATCAATTCGAGAAATTCACTTGAGAAATCTGTTTGAGCAAGCATTCTTGGATATCCCAGGTCATCCAGAGCCGTTTCATTGGGTTGAGAACGATTGCGGGATGAAGGTGCGGGATGTGATGCTGCGATCGCCAATCTCTCCAAATTCTTCGACCAACCCGAGGCGAACGAGTGAATCAATCAACCAGCAAATCTGAAACGAATGAATCTAGGGAATCAAAATACAACTGAAATAAAAAGACATAGAAGATGGGTGATGCAGAAAGTCAGATAACCTCATCGCCCACCCTCTATCGCTCTAATCCCAGATGCATCTAATCCAGATGCTCTAATCCCAAATCATGTGATCCCAGAGTACCAACAGAGCGGAGTCTTGAAAATCACCCCGTTGGCGTGGAGGCGATGGGATAAAACAAGATCCTGTAAAACATCCTGTAAAGCTTTCAATACTCGCGATGTTAGGGGCTTGTTGGGGGCTAGGCAGCCGTTTTTTCCTGGATGTAGTCTACGGCAGACTGCACTGTAGCGATGCTTTCTGCTGCTTCATCGGGGATTTCGATGTCGAATTCTTCCTCTAAAGCCATGACGAGTTCTACCACATCCAATGAATCTGCTCCGAGATCATTGGCGAAACTCGCTTCGGGCTTGACATCTTCTGCAGCAACGCTAAGTTGGTCGGCCACAATTTTTTTGACCTTTGCGTAAATTTCCTCTTTGCTCATACCAGGTTTCTTTTCCCGCCTAGGATTCAGCTCGCCCAGTGGAGGCGGCTGATGGACAACTTGCCCCATGAGTCTATTCCCCGTGGGGGTGTTGCTCATTTGGGCATCTTCAATCTTATCTGAAAGAGTGACAGGATTGAGCGACCTGTCTTGGAATCGGCAGAGATCGCGTTTGAGATTTCAGATGGCAGGATTAAATTTGGGGTGGAAAAGGTGAGATGGCCTGCTCCACCTCAAATCTCAAGAATCTGAATGCATGAAAAAAAGCGCAGCTTGCTCAGGGAGAAAGCTGCACCTTTTTTAACGTTTTTTACGGAGAGCTTTACTGCATGTCGGCCAACTTGATGCGAGGGTCTACTCCCTTCAGCAGAAGGTCTGCGAGGAGGTTGCCAACAATCAAAAGGGTGGCTCCCATCATCAGAGCCGCCATGATCAGGTAAAGATCCTGGGACTGGACGGCTTGGAGGGTAAGGCGGCCTAGCCCCGGCCAGTTGAAATAGGTTTCGGTGATGAATGCGCCGCTCAAGAGTCCGGCGAATTCAAAGCCCAGCAGCGTGATCAGCGGGTTGACAGCATTACGCAATGCATGGACATAGATGACTTTGTTCTCGGGTAAACCCTTGGCGCGCGCCGTGCGGACATAGTCTTGGCGCAGCACATCAAGGAGTTCGCCGCGCGTGATCCGCTGTAAGCCTGCAAAGCTGGTGATGCTCAGGGCTATGGTCGGCAGAATCATGTGCCAGCCAATGTCCAAAAATTTGCCAAAGGTGGTGAGGTCTTCATGCTCGATGCTGGTCATGCCGCCGACCGGAAACAGGGGAGAGGTCAATTGAGCAAAGAACAGCAGCAGCAGGCCGGTGATCAGCGTGGGAAAGCCCTGGCCAATGTAGCTGATGGTGCGAAGGACACGATCGAGCATCTGATTTTGCTTGACGGCTCCGATGACTCCAAGGGGAATGGCGATCGCCCAGGTCGCAATCAGCGAGGTAATCGACAGCAGCAGCGTAGCCGGAACCCGCTCCCACAGCAAAGCCGCCACAGGCCGCTGATAGGCAAAGCTAATGCCAAAGTCACCTCTAGTTAAGATTTGTGTCAACCACAAAATGTACTGATCCCAAATCGGCTTGTTCAACCCAAATCGCTCCTCCAATCCCTTAATCGTGTCTTCAGAAATCTGAGGATTCTGCCGCAGCGTATCCAGGTAATCGCCCGGTGCCAGTTGAATAATAAAGAAACTCAGCGCAGAGGCCAGCAGCAAGGTAAAAGCCGCCTGCAACAGCCGCTTGACAACGTAGGAGAAAGTCTCGCTGGTAAAAAATCCCAGCAGCCCTTTCCAGATAGATTCGATGGGGAGGGTGCGAGTGGTCATGGGGGAAGTGGGGAGTGGGGAGTGGGGAGTGGGGAGTAGGGAGGTTCAGGGAAGAAGGTGGGGAGAGTCTAGGAGAGACTAGGTTGCTCTATGAGCTTTGTCCAGAGTTCGTCACCATAAGCCCTCAATGTTTCCCCTACTCCCTACTCCCTACTCCCTATTCCCTTTCAATATTCAACCAAACTAATGATGGGCACGTCCGGCAGGTTCTTGCGGCCTGCGAGGGCTGTTAGTTCGATGATAAAACCAAATCCTACTAATGAGCTGCCCGTTTGTTCGATCAGTTGGGCGGTGGCGGCGGCGGTGCCTCCGGTGGCGATCAGGTCATCGACGATGAGGACGCGACTGCCGGAGTGGAAAGCGTCTTGGTGGATTTCTAGGCGATCGCTCCCATATTCCAGCTCATACTCCACGCTATGGGTATCGGCAGGCAGCTTGCCCGGTTTGCGAACGGGGACAAAGCCCACGCCCATCTTGTAGGCCAGGGGAGTCCCAAAGATAAAGCCTCGGGATTCCATGCCGACAATGTAATCGACCTCTAGGTGGGCGACTTTTTCAGCCAGGGTATCGATGGTGTACCGCAGCCCATCCGGGTTTTGCAGCAGGGTGGTGATGTCACGAAAGAGGATACCAGGTTTAGGAAAGTCGGGAATGTCACGAATCAGAGACTTTATGTCCATAGATAGAAGCAAGAAGGATAGGGGCAGGTTTTCGTAGCATCCTATCATTTCTGGGAAAGGCGAAGGGGAAAAGGGAAAAGGCGAAAGGGATATCTATGAATGAGTCTTGAGAGAAACCGAAGATCATTTCTGGGGAAGGCGAAGGGGGAAAGGGAAAAGGCGAAAGGGATATCTATGAATGAGTCTTGGGAGAAACCGAAGATCATTTCTGGGGAAGGCGAAGGGGGAAAGGGAAAAGGCGAAAGGGATATCTATGAATGAGTCTTGGGAGAAACCGAAGAAATTTTTCCTGTTCTCCTGCTTGCGTCTACATCCAGGAATGTATCCCAGTCCTCCCCTTTCGCCTTTCCCCTTTCCCCTTTCGCCTTTCCCCTTTCCCCTTTCCCCTTTCCCCTTTCCCCTACTCTTACTCCTTGATGTCCGAAAAATTCTCAAACCAGCCCATGCGGTGGAAGTAAAAGATTAGGGAGAGGGCGATCGCAATCATCACGGCCCAGCAGAGGGGGTAGCCCCAGTACCAGTTGAGTTCGGGCATGTTGAAGGGGGATTGGTCGGGGTTGAAGTTCATGCCGTAGACCCCGGCGACGAAGGTGAGGGGGATGAAGATGGTGGAAATGACCGTGAGGAGCTTCATCACCTCGTTCATTTTGTTGCTGACTGAGGAAAGATAGACATCCATTAAGCTGGAGGCCAACTCTCGGTAAGTTTCGACCATATCCAGAACTTGTACCGCATGGTCATAGCAGTCGCGCAGATAGATGCGGACATCGTCACTGATCAGGTCACTGCCGTCTCGAATCAGGGAATTGATCGCGTCTCGCTGTGGCCAGATAGAGCGACGCAGCATGAGCAATTCGCGCTTGAGCTTGTGGATTTTCTCCAGGGTTTGCCGGGTGGGGTTGGCAACCACCTCATCTTCCAGGTCTTCGATCAGTTCGCCGTAGGTTTCCAGAACGGGGAAGAAGCCATCGACGATCGCATCCATCAAGGCATACATTAAATAGTCGGCTCCATCTCGGCGAATGCAACCTTTGTTGCCGCGAATGCGTTCGCGTACAGGGCCAAAGGAATCGTAGGCAGGTTCTTCTTGCACGGTCAGCAGATAATGTTGTCCCAGAATAAAACTGACCTGTTCGCTGATAAAACCCTGGCCGCTTTTTTTGAGCATGACCATGCGGGCAATCAGCAGCAGTTGGTCGTCATATTCTTCGACCTTGGGACGCTGAGGCACGTTGACATCATCTTCCAGGACGAGGGGATGCAGGCTAAAGTCATGGCCCAGTCGCCGCAGAATATTTTCGCTGCCCAGTCCCTGAACATCCACCCAGGAGACGGATTCGCTTTCGAGATAAGGCGTGCATTCCTCGGGCGTATCTAGTTTGACGCGGGTGGCGTTGTCGTTGTTGTAGTCGATCAGAAACAGCGTGGGGGCGGTGGCATCTTCCTCGATCGTCAGGGTGCCAGGGACGCTGCCTGCTTCGTCATAGTAGTAATCGACGTAAGATTCATCTTCTTCTTCATCGACAGGATTGGGAATTAGAACTGTTTTGGAGGGTTTGAGGTCGGTTGGGCGGTGTGAGGTCATAGGGGGGAAGGGGAATGGGGAGTGGGGAGTAGGGAGTGGGAAGTGGGGGACATATCCGCACGCACCGACAGCGTCTCTGTGCCTCCTACGATAGCTTTCGAGGGTTTGCGATCGCCGAGAAGCATGGTGCCAACATAGCCCGAGGAAGGAAGTGGCTTTGTGACAAAGTATGCCATTGAGGGGTGGCGATCGCATCCTTCAAGAGTCTAAAAGCATTGGTTGGAGATTCTTAGGATCGTGGATTAAATAAGGTGTAATTCTACCCTCTACATCTGTAAGCTAGAGAGAACGGTGAGTCACAGGTGAAATGATGCCATCCTACCCT
>JALOOP010000500.1 GCA_025454315.1 Oculatellaceae cyanobacterium Prado106 | reverse complement strand
CTGGAGTATTACAGCGGCAATTGACCGATTAAGCAATGACCTAGAAGCGTTGTTACGCATGGTGGAATTTGCCTCTGGATAGAATGAATCAGCCCTACCTTTGCAAGGGGAGGGTTAGGGTGGGGTAATAGCCCGGTGGCGCAGCTCAATTTCTAAACAAACTTCATTGAAATAGACGTTAAGCAATATTTCGTCAGCAGTACCAACCTTGAGAGTCTTTGAGTTCCATGGATTTTCAGAAATTGCACCTTTAAAGACTCCCATGAAGGCTCATCGCAAGCTTGGCTCCCCCAAAGTTGGGGGCTGGGGGGCGCAAAATCTAGGAGGGAAAGGACAGGACAGAACTGGTATGAACTTGCTATCCCGAAGTTAAAGGACGTTCTTTATCTGGCGATCGCCCCATCCCCCAAGCTACTGAACCTTTACCAAGTCCCGAAACTGGACGTTTTCTAGACTGGGCAGAACCACATCGGCGGCACCGACGCGCTCGGCAGGGCCAAGGCCGACGGATTTCATGCCGGCTGCGATCGCCGCTTCAATGCCGGACGCAGAGTCTTCGACGACGACGCAGTTTTGGGGAGCGAGTCCCAGTTGCTCGGCGGCATAGAGGAAGAGATCGGGGGCGGGTTTGGAGCGCTCGACGCTGTAGCCATCGGCGACGACTTCGATGTAGGAGGCAATGCCCAGCTTTTCGATGACGCTGCGGGCGTTTTTGCTGGCAGAACCTAGGGCAATGCGGATGCCGTCTTGCTTTAGCTCTTCCAGGAGTTCCAGGGAACCGGGGAGGAGATCGGCGGGGGAAACGGTTTGGATGAAATCGACATAGTAGCGATTTTTGCGCTCCATCATGTCCTGGATTTCGGCTTCGGTGTAGGGGCGATCGAGTTTGCCTGCGGCCTTAGCGTGCTCCATGATGAGACGCAGAGAATCACGGCGGGAAACGCCCCGGAGAGCCTCGTTGGCTTGGCGATCGAAAGGCCAGTTCATCTCATCGGCGAGTTGTTGCCAGGATCGGTAGTGATATTCTGCCGTGTCGGTTAGCACTCCATCGAGATCGAAAATCACGCCTTTGACCTCTGTGGGTTTAGCCGGACGCAGATCGAATTCATGCCACTCTCCTTGCCATTGCAGTTTGAACTTGAGACGTGTCCAGCGGGAGGGCAATTGAGGGAAGGCGACGGGCTGCTGGTTGTGGATTTGGACACCGCCAAAGCCAAAGACAACAGCTTGCCAGATGCCGCCTGCGGATGCGCCGTGGATGCCTTCATGGGCGTTGTTGCGGTTGTCTTCGAGATCGACCAGGGCGGCTTGGAGGAATTGGTCGTAGGCTTCGGTGGCGAGTCCCAGGTCGGCAGCCAGGATGACATGGATGGCAGGGCCGAGAGAAGAACCAAAGGTGATGTCGGTGCGGGGGGCGTAGTAGTCCCAGTTTTTGCGGAGGGCAGTGGGGCTGTAGGGGTACTCGCGGGAGAGACGCATCAGGTAGAGCAGCATCAACACGTCGGGCTGTTTGAGGACTTGCCACTTGTTGATTTCGGCGATGCCAAGGATGCTCTGCATTGAGCGATCGCGGGGTTCATAGTCGGACAGATTGATGTCTTTGAGGTCGAAAAAGCCTTCAAATTGCTCGACTAAACCCGTCTCAGGATCGGTGGGAATCCAGAGATGTTGAACCAGGTGTTGCCAGCGATCGCGCCATTCCGTACTCAGTTGTAATTTCTGATCCAATTCTGTGGCAGCGGCAGGGAAAGTTTCATGTAGCCAGTCGTAAACCAGCACCGCTTTTTCCAGATGCCATTGCACCATCCGGTTGGTGAAGGCATTGTTGTCCACATGCTCGTGATATTCGTCCGCGCCAATGACTTCGCGGATTTCGTAGCGGGATTGGGCTTCGTTCCATTCGGCACGACTCGCCCAAAAGATGGAGGTGTCCAGAATCATTTCGGCACCGCAGTCGCGCATCCAGGCATCATCTCCGGTTGCTTGCCAGTAGTACCAGATGGCATAGGCGATATCGGCGCTGATGTGGATTTCGCGATCGCGACACCAAATGCGAATGTCTTCTCCATAGGGATCGCGCGGGGGCAGCCACCGGGGCGTGACTTCATCGCCGTTGTCGGCGCTTTCCCAGGGGAACATGGCTCCTTGATAGCCGTAGTATCCAGCTTTGCGACGGGCACCGTTGAGGTTGCGATAGCGGTAGGTGAGGAGGTTGCGGGCGAGTTCGGGCTGGGTGAAGGTGAAGAAGGGCAGGATAAAAATTTCGGTGTCCCAAAAGACGTGCCCCCGGTAGCCAAAGCCGGAGAGGGTTTTGGCGGGAATGCTGACCTGATCATCGTGGCGGGGGGCGCTGATGAGGATTTGGAAGAGGTTGTAGCGGACGGCGAGTTGGGCAGTGCGATCGCCCTCAATCACCACATCATGGTCATGCCAAACCTTGTCCCAGGCTTGCTGATGCGCCTGGATCACCGTCGTATAGTCCGAGAGTTCCGACAGTTTTTGCTGAGCCACCTGTTTGGGATTTTCGACTTCCCGTGAGGTGTAGACGCTGATTAGTTTTTCGACGGTAATGGTTTGTCCGGCGGCAACTACCGTTGTGGCGGTGGTGGTTGGGTAACCGGGAGCGTTCGAGGCTTGCAGCAGCACTTCTGTGCCGGAAACAAGGGTACGAGCCGCCATGCCCAGATCAATCCGCGAACTGCGGGTACGCAGATGCAGCCAGATGCCCAGATCGGTTTTGCCCTGATCGATGCGCTCCCAGTGATTGAACCCTTGGTTTTCCGGGTATCCATTCAGACTGGACTGGATTTCCACCAGAGTTTCTTGATCGACGGGAGTGATTTGGCAGCGTAGCCCTAGGACATGCTGATCGGCGAGGCTGGCGAATCGTTCAAAGCTGAGATCGACGACTTTGCCGCTGGGGCTGCGCCACCGGACGGTACGGCGGAGGATGCCATGACGCAGGTCGAGGTGGCGATCGTAGGAAAGGATGTCGCCCTGGTCAAGACGGAAGCGATCGCCATTCACAATCACCGCTAGCGGCAACCAATCTGGGCAGTTGGCTAGCTCGGTATAAACAATGGGGACATCATCGTATACGCCATGGATCAGTGTCGTGGAAACGCCGCCGGGATAGCCCTCTTCAAAGCTTCCCCTGGTGCCTAAATAGCCGTTACCAAGGGTAAAAACCGTCTCTCTTGCTTGCAATCGCTCAGGGTTAAACTGGGTTTCCTGAACGAGCCAATCAGCGTAGTTTAGGGAGGGAGCAAGAGTGGTGGTTTTCATGAGAGCTACTATCCATAAGAGTGAAGGGGCAGTCCAAGGGGTAAAAATCCCTTTGGGGGTATGGTGAGGATGGGCAGGTGCGAAGGTTTGGAGTCCTAGTTTACAACCTGCTTATAACCGATTTTTGTAGGCGTTTTGAGGTCGCACTTTAGGGATGGGTGCTGATGCTAGGGGCAGTCAGTTAAAGATGCTGGAGATGAAGATGCTGGAGATAGAAATACTGGAAATACAGAAGCAATGGGATCTCTAGTTTGAGATGGACTTAATTTGAGGTGAACATTGAATGGAATGAATTTGAATGGAGATTGTTTTGACAAAGGCGTTTTAGTCCTTGGAGGACAGGCTCTATGGCCAACACCATTGCCGATTCTACTCCGTTTCCATTCTGTCAAACCCGCGAAAATCTCTGCAAAAATCTCTGTAAAAATCCCTGCAAAAACTGCTTCAAACGGCACACCCCAAACATCACCTTGAACCTCTGCAAACCCACCAATTTGTTAAGCAGCATACCGTCCGATAGATACCCTGACATCCCCCTTTCAGGTAAACCCGGTCGGGAGTGATTTTCTGTTCAGAAAGATCATTTTGAGGACAATTTAGGCGGTATGATCCCGAATATTTCCTAAACCATGTGAGTGGTAAAGCTGCTCATAGGCTACGACTAAAGAACCGTGACCAGAGTGCAACCCAAGATTGTGATTTGAGAATTGGGTTAGGAGACGGGCTAAGGGCGTAATCCCACTAGATTGAGATGCGATCGCACTAGGGCAAGTATAGGAATTTGTGCGATCGCAAGTCCGGCGATGACTCCCTATTAAGACTGCTTTTGCATCAGGACATGGTGATGTCAAATTATCCAGTTGTCTGCTGGGTGAAACAGATCAAGAGGACATTTCTTTCAACAGCGTCATCTCCAGAACAGCATCAGGATGGAGGTTAGGGTGAACCTCGCTACAGGGAGATGAGAGTAACAGTCAGGGCAACAGAGAAGGTCAAGCTATTCCATTAGGAGGATAGACAAGGTTTCAGCGCTGGATGGACAGGCTGTTGAACCCAATTTATCATCAAGCTAGGATAGCCCCGGAGTTCAACCCGTTGGCTTGAGTTGACGGCTTGAGTTGACGGATTGAGTTGACAGATAAATCAATTGGGGGACACGGAACCGCCCAGGCTAATTTATCGTGCTGAGCCTACAAATATTGCGCCTACAAATGTTGCGCCTACAGAATATTGAGCTAACAGATTGGATCTACGGTTCGCGCAGAGACAGAAATGGGGTGTGGGTGGAAATCAACAGGCTACAGATAGGCAGGTCACAGATAGGCAGGTCACAGATAGGCTGTGTGACATAGGAAGATTGACCTGGGTTTGCCCCAAAGGGTTCCGATGGATTCTGGAAATACAGCCTTAAATGGGAAGGTTGCGTCAAAAAAATCTATCTGAGAAGCCAAAAAGGGGCGTGAGTGGGTTGGGATAACGTTAGCGCTTCCCCACAGACTCGGCCAATCTGCTGCGAAAAGTTTACAGCTTCTTGATTTTGTATCAATGACTTCATCATCGCATACAAAATCTCAA
>JALOOP010000499.1 GCA_025454315.1 Oculatellaceae cyanobacterium Prado106 | reverse complement strand
GCATATTCTCCGGTTTTGTCGATGAAGTCGCGCGTGCCGTCTAATGGGTCGAGAATCCAGACCCAGTCTTGGGGGAGGGGTTGGGGTTCGGCCTGGACTTTGTAGGTTTCTTCGCTGAGGTAGCCGAAGCTGTCGCCAAAGACGGATTCGAGTTTGTTGAGGACATAGTGGTTGACGGCTAAATCCGCAGCGGTGACGGGGCCATCTTGCTTGTCTTGAATATTGAGGTCGGGGATGATGCCATCTTCTAGCGGTTCGCCCCGGTAGAAGGCGCTCAGGATTTTTGCGGCTCCCCAACCGATCGTGCGGGCGATCGCCAAAATTTCTTCAACGGGTTTTCCCGCCATCGATTGTAATGCTTCCACCTTCGTGCCTCTTTGCTATGGGATGTTGATTTGTGATGTTACGGTTGATCCTCAGTTTATGGCTGAGTGTTCAGAATTCTTTCACTCTTTACTCACCTGAATTGCTAAACCCGCTTGTCTATTTAAGCATTTACACTTTCTTTAAGCGAAGATGAATCCTTTGCTTCAGGGATTTGACCCAAAGGGCATCAAGCTTGCATCCATTGACGGGTGCCGAAGGATTGGCAGGCTTGGGTGGCGATCGCGCCTGCCTCGGCCAATGCCGCCCCAAAATCCAGCCGCAGACAATAGTGACAAAAAGCGCCATGAAAAACATCGCCTGCGCCTAAGGTGTCCACCGGTTGAATCGCATTGACCGCAACCGTTCCACAAATTCCCTGACTTAAATATTGAATCGGCTGTCCGCCGCGTGTAATGGCAATATGGGGTATCTGGAAGGCTCTAAGATAGTCTAGGACTTGTGAAGTTTGGGTACATCCTGGTGGATAGAAATTCGCAGAGCAAATGGCATAGTCTACAAAAGGTAACAGGGTTTCTAGTCCATTTTTCCAACTGCCGCCGTCTAGAATAACCGGGATTTGTTGGGCTTTGGCTTGTTGTGCGATCGCTTTCCCTACCTGGCGCTGATGTCCATCGATCAACACCATATCAATCTCTCTCTGTTCAATTCGCTGCATCATGTCTTTGGGAATCGCTGTTGCTTCGGCTTGGAACTGAACTGCATTGCGGGAAATAACAGCGCGATCGCCTGTCCCTTCTGTTACCAAAATCGAAGAAGCCGGAATTGGTGCGCTGCGAGTTGGTGTGAGATCGATTGATTCAACTTGCCATTCTGCTAGATCTGCGAGAACCAATTGACTGAGGGGATGGGTGCCAATTCCTGATAAAACCGTTGCGTTATTTCCCAGGTGGTGGAAGGCGATCGCGGCATTTGTTGCGGGGCCTCCAGCGGCGATCGCATCGGCCAACGCCACGATTTTCTGATTCGGCGCTGGTAGATCTTGCACTAGATAAATCAAATCTAGGGTGGTTAATCCTACAAATAATCCTTGTGATTCTTGTTTTAGCATTGGTTTCCTGCCGAGCCGAATTAAACGCACAGACGCAGAGACGCAGAGAGGGAAAAGGGGGAACACAGATGCACACAGATAAACACAGATGAATACAGCCGATCCATTCCCCCCATCCCCCTACCTCCCCACCTCCCCATCCATTCCCCACTCCCCACTCCCCACTCCCTACTCCCCCTCCCAAGTGACAACCTTCCCGGACAGTTGGGAAAAATGGAGCAGTGCCTCTTGCTTTATTTTCCTATGTTTGAAGTGTTTGCAGCCTTTTCGATTTCTGCCGCTGTTGGTATGAGAGTTGCTTTACCCTTGCTGTTGATGGTTATTTTTGCTGTGGTTGGCGATTCGTAGTTCGGTTACCTGGCAGCAGCGCTACCGGAAGTCTTTGGTTCCTCGGAAGTCCAGTAAACTGTAGGTAGCGATTCGATAACCAGCTTGAGCGACAACCTTTTTGAGGATTCTCCCATGGTTCGAGAGCATTCCCCTCAGACTCAACCAGATAAAACTCAATCAGACCAAATCCAATCGGAAAAAGTGCAGACC
Source organism: Oculatellaceae cyanobacterium Prado106 (assembly GCA_025454315.1). Lineage (GTDB taxonomy): Bacteria > Cyanobacteriota > Cyanobacteriia > Elainellales > Elainellaceae > Prado106. Next base: position 6,718 of record JALOOP010000499.1, on the reverse strand, counting down.
TATGCGCCTTTGCAGAGTGGCGATCGCCTCTCTCGTCCTGAATTTGAGCGCCGATATGCAGCCGCTCCCCACATCAAAAAAGCAGAACTGATCGAAGGAATCGTATACGTGGCCTCTCCTCCAGCAATCAGCAATTCTCATTATGAAAAATCAACTGGAATTAGGTGGGACTTCCAACTCCAGCCCTTCAATCATGAAGGTGAGCAAATGATCCCAACTCTCGAATAGGATGTAGCGCGTTAGAGCACGCAAATCGTCAAAGAAGGTCTTGCGGGTGGGCAAATGCTGCCGCAGCAAACGGTACTTATCATCGAGTAGTTCCAGCAGCGTATGAAACAGCAGTGATAGGAGGTTGAACGTTGCCAGCAGTGAGGCAAGATGCTGTTTTCCGTGCCCGAAGTTATGTTCCAGGTTGTAGCCCTTAGTCTTCAGGGTATTGTTGTTTTCGTTTTCCACCTTCCAGCGGGCGCGACCGGAGGCGACAATCGCTTCCACCGTTGCCTCTGTAACCAGATGGTCGGTGGCAAAGGCATTTTTGTAAAGCTGTTTGCCATCCGCTCGCGTCACCGTCAGCTCACACCAGTTGACGAGCAGGGCATCGTCGGCATCGCGTAAGGGTACTTGGTTGAGGTAACGGTAGGTATAGGTTTCCTCAGTTTTTCCAGTCCAGCGTTGGCGCACCACGGTCGGTAGTGCAATGCCCTCCAAATGCTCATACAGCGTTGGGTGTGAGTCCGGCAAGCAGACCAGAATGAAATGGAGCGATTCGTGCAGCAAGGCTCGACACAACGGTTCGTGACAATACAGGTCATCGCCCAAGACCGTGATGCGATGGGAGCGAACCGTCTCGGCGTGTTTCGTTAACCAGCGTTTCGCCGCCGCGATCTCACAGTCCTGCTTATCATGCCCATCTTGGGGCACTATGAATTCTGGCACCAACGGCAGTACCGTCGAGCGCCCTGGACTGACGACGACGGGCGTGACTGCCGCATGAAAGTATCGCACGGTTCCATCTTTGGCGGTTCGGGTCGAACATTGAGGACAGGCAATCGTATGCGAACTGAAGTACTCCACCCCATCCATTGCCACCAACAGCGTGTCCTCAACCGCCCGCATCTCCTCCAACCGTCCCACCTCGTCGAGAACCCGCAGGATTTCCTCAAACACTGGAAAGATACACTGCGGCTCTACCCCATCGAGCAGATCCCGGATTTGGTTGTCGCATGGGATTTGATGCACCCCAAACAAGCTCTGAGCGTTGCTTTTCCCTTTCGTGTCGGCCATTGTCCGCTGATACGACAAGAACGAGGGACTTTGCGTAAAGAACACGCTGAAAGCGCTTAATCCTGCGTCCTCCATGCTGTAGCGCCTGTTCTTACCCGTGCGCTTGTCGGGTAACTTTTGCAGCACGTCGCGAAAGAACTCTATGATGCCATCGAACTTACAAGTGGGGGGCAACGTCTTCAACGGGGTGAGTTTTTGACTCTCTTACCTTACCCCGTTCTCACCCCCCTGAATAGTCAAAAGCCATAATGAGAATTGCTGCCTCTCCTCTCAGATTTGAACAACATGCAGAACCCCATAGCCGTATTCACGGATGGCTTTGGACTTATCAGGTGACGACACCAGGTTCACGCCTTGGGATTGAGCCAACGGTTCGTCTGGATCTCGATAACGAACCTCAGCCTGACATTGTCCTGATCTTGGATGAATCTGTGGGAGGACAATCAAAGCTGGCGGAGGATGGTTACTTGGAGGGTGTTCCCGAACTGGTTGTAGAAATTGCTGCTAGCAGTGTTGCCATTGATACGGGCGGTAAAAAGCAAGCCTATCGGCGGAATGGGGTGCCGGAATATCTCATCTGGAAAGCTCATGAAAGTCAGATTGATTGGTTTAGTTTGACCGATGGAGAGTATCAACTGCTGCCGATCGATTCAGAAGGGATTATCCGTAGTCAGGTGTTTCCAGGATTATGGTTGGCGGTTGATGCCCTGTTGAGGAACCAGATGGCAAAGGTTGTGGAGGTTTTAGGAGAGGGGTTGCGATCGCCAGAACATGCAGCCTCTGTGGAACGGTTGGGTAAAGCAAGCTAGAGGGTGTTGGCGATCGCTCTCCATCCATCCTCGTCCTTTTCAAAGATGGGAATATGGCCTAAACTTTGTACCTTATCGGGAAAAGCGGGATCAACGGCGGCCAGTGAGGCTTTCCAGTCATGCCCTTCGGTGAGAACCACGACCAGACCCATGAGGTTAGCCCCGGCTTTTTGGAGCAATCGCTTGTCTTTCTTCTTCTCGTCCCATTTGTTCAATTGAGGTCATGTAAGGCATTTTCTTCTCCTACTCATATTGATCGCATCATGGATTTGAGGAAAAAAGAATTGCATGAAATCTTGGAAATAGGCTTCTACAATCTCTTTCCAGGGTGTGTCAAACTCGTCAGTCGTCTCAGGCATAGTACAGAAACAGAACAGTTCTGCTTAGCCTATCAAAAAGCTGAAAAATATTCAATCTAGAAGCGAATTCAATGTAAATGCCTGCGCTTGGTACTATCCATTCCGTTCCCACAGGATGAGTCCAAGTGTCAGAATCAAAAGCATGGCGATAAAACAGTAATCTGCGGTGCGGAATTTGAGTTGGTAGAGACTGGTGCGATGTGGGGTTAGCCCAAAGCGGTAGGTGATGAGGGCAAACGAAAGGTTTTGGCCGAGCCGGAGCGATCGCAACAACAAAGGAACGGCGATCGCCAAATACTTGCGAATCCGCTCAATCAAATTACCCCGATCGAGTTCCTGACCGCGACTCCGTTGGGCATCGGTAATCGCGGTAAACTCTTGAATCACCAAAGGAATCAATTGCAGCGACAAGCCAACGCCAAACGCCAGAGAATAGGGTAGACGCAGATGGGTTAACCCGGCGATAATTGCGCCAAAATCAGTGGTGGCTAATAATGCGTAAAAGGAACCGGACATGATCAAGATACGGGCTGTAGCTGCGATCGCCAACGCCAAATTCCCTGCGGTTAGCTGCAAAAATCCCAAACTAAAGAACGCCTCTCCTCCCTGACGGCCAATCAAATTCCACATGACAAAAGAAGCAATCAACAAGGGAGAAATCGCTAGGGCAAATCGAATCCCTTGGGCGGTAACCTGTCCCATAACCCAGTAGAGAACGAGAAACCCCAGCAGCACGAGCATGGGAAATGGATCACGAATATACCAGGAAAGGACACTGCAAAGAACGACCCAGAGCATTTTGACGCGCGGATCAAGGTGATGGATCGGGGAATTTCGGGGAATGTAGGATAGTAAACGAGTCATGGTGCAGGGAAATTCAGGAAGCGATCGGCAAATTCTTCAGGGGTGAGACAAGCTTGGTGTAAAAACTGATTGGCCAGTTGAACGGAGGCGGGTAAGGGAATATGAAGCTGCTGAAACAGTTGGGTGTCTTGAAATAGCTCACGGGTGGGACGGCGATCGACCAGTTTCCCTGATTGAAACACGGCAATCTCATCGGCATATTCTGCCAGCAGCGGCAGATCATGGGAGACACAGAGGATGGTTTTGCCCTGGGCTTGCAGTTGCCGTAAGGTTTGGCCGAGGCGATCGCGTCCCCAGCGATCCATGCCAAAGGTGGGTTCATCCAGCACCAGCACAGCCGGATCAAGGGTGAGGGCACAGAGAATCGCCAGGATTTGTTTTTCGCCGACGGAGAGGGCAAGGGGCGATCGCGTTCGTTGATCCGCCAGACCAAACTTTTCCAGGAGGGTTTCCAGTTCTGTTCGGCGTTGGGCTTGCTGTTCAGGAGACTGCTGTTCAGAAGACTGCTGTTTAGAAGACTGCTGCCGCAGCGCAAAGAACACTTCCTGCTCAACCGTTTCATTAAACAGCATCAGATCGGGATTTTGGAACGCCATGCCGACCCAGCGCGCCATTTCAGCTACCGTTGCTCTTGCCACGGCTTGTCCTGCGACTCTGACGGTACCCTGCTGAGGCCGGAGTAACCCGTTGAGGTGACGAATGGCGGTGGATTTGCCGGAGCCGTTTTGGCCAATGATGCCAAGGATTTGTCCGGCGGAGGCGATGAGGTTGAGATCGGCGATCGCGGCCACGGCTGCTCCCGGATAGGTATAGGTCACCTCCCGAAACTCGACCACGGCGGCTGATTGGCGTTCATCATCTTGGGTTGTACTGGAAGATGCTGGAGAAACAGTCTGAGAAGTGATCGGGGATGTTTGGGCAGAGACTCGTTGAGAGATTGGCTGAGAGATTTGCTGAGAGATTTGCTGAGGGGTTTGCGGAGAGATTTGCTGAGAAGTCTGCTGAGGGATTTGCTGAGGGGTTTGCGGCGAGGTTTGCGGAGAGGTTTGCTGAGGAAGCTGTTGAGAAACTCTTTGAGATTCGGGGAGATGGGCTGCTAGACAGTTTTGGGCTTCGGAGAGCGATCGCCATCCCGCCACCGATTGTCCACGCGATCGCAAAGCATTGACCACAGCGGTCAGTCCTGGAATGGGAATCCCAGACTCGTAGAGGAGGTCTGTATTCTGCAAGAAATTCGGTAAACTGCCCTCGAATTGCAGTTCCCCTTGCGGACTGAGAACCAGGGCATGATCGACGAGATGCTGAAACCAATCCAGGTTGGGATCGCTGATCACCAGGGTTTTGCCCAACTGTTTCAGGCGTTCCACGATTTGCCCTACCAGTTGCTTACCTGCTGGGTCCAGGGCAGCAGTCGGTTCATCCAGAACCAGGATGGCGGTGTCGAGCGCCAGCATCGCCGCCAGGACACAGGCTTGTTTTTGGCCGCCGGAAAGGGAGTCGGTGAGGCGATCGCGCAAATGTTCAATGCCAAACTCGGCCAGAACCTGCTGGATTCTGGCGCGAATCTGGTGGGAATGCCCTGGTTTTCTAGACCAAAGGCGATCGTCTCCTGCACCCGGAAGCCCACCAGTTGGGTGTCGGGGACTTGGAGGGCGATCGACACCTGTTCAACCACTCCGGTAGATTCGGGATTTTCGGCGCTGATGATGACTTTGCCCACCCGCAGTTCCCCCACCCACTCACCGCCGTAGAACTCGGGGACAATTCCGGCTAAGGCCAGCAGCAGCGTCGATTTGCCAGAACCACTGCTGCCCAACACGGCGGTCACTTGTCCCTGAGGAATGGCAAAGGAAAGATCTCGCAGGACGGGCTGCGAGGTGCGGGGGTAGGTGTAGGAGAGGTGGGTAGCCTCAATCAAGTTGGCCGAAGTCATGACCATGATCTAAACAAGCCTTCTATGGCAGGGGGCGATCGCCCCTTTAAATTCTTTCCGTCGGCAACCAGGTTGCAGACTGGAGGACTTTTGCACCATAGCGCATGACGATCGGCGTGCCAATCAACACCGGGACAATATCTGATAAGCCAATCCACAAGACCGCCCACCAGAAGGGAAAAATCCCTAAGAAAGCCAGACTGGCACAGACGGCAAACACCATGACGATGGTAATCACCCCCGAGGTCATCACCGAATGCACCATGGCTCGGCTATCGGTTGCTAACTGATCGAGGGTAAACTTTCGCCCGGTGGTGATGGCCGGAACCAGCCCCGTTGCGCCCACCATAATGCCATCGATAATCAGCGTATGCGCCGGGATAAAGGTGCCTGCCAACAAACTCCAAACCACCGAACCCAGATAGCCCGACACAAAGCCCGAAATGGGGCCAAACAAAATCCCAATCACCGGGGGCAAGAAGGCAAAAATCCGCCACTGAATAATCCCAGGCACTAGCTGAATGGGATTGGCATAAGCCCACAGAACGCCTGTAATGACGCCCCAAATGACCGCAAAGACGATCGCAAAGACTTTGTTGCCTTTCCGAGCGCGGGTGGATGATGCTGAACGATTTGTAGTTTTCACAGCGTTATTTCTATAGGGAGACACGACTTGGGGTGGATGGATGGATGGGTGGATGGGTGGATGGGTGGATGGGTGGATGGGACGGCTACTTAGACTGCCATCAGGCTTCACCTTTTATCCTTGGCCTTTCCAGCTTTTACTGGTCTATGACTTGCTGCTCTATGACGCTACTTACCCCTGAGAACTGGCAGACTCAGCGTTTTGTCGTGATAGGAGGCGGATACACGGTATTTACCCTACTGAAATTCTCAGGGGGCAAAGTGTATTTTTCAACACTAAACCCCACTCAGGTAAGACTTCTTAACGATTCCTTGAGATCGGGGGAAGGGTGACATGGCCCGATCGCCTCCTCCACCCCAACGTATCGACTGATACCCCTGACCCCCTCCTGGGAACCTTAAGCATGTTCTTTTTGACTTCAGGAGCAACTACTTCATGAATTCGTTTACCACATCTGCAACATCTGCTATTCCCGCCCGTTCCGATTTTAGCTTTCCGGTTGCCGCCCCCACCGCTGACCTCACCCCCGAAACGCGCGATCGCATCCTCACCAAACTCGCCGAAATCCGCGAACTGCTGCCCTTCCTCCAGGATCTGCCTTCAGAAAAGCGGCAAACCATGCCCAAGATGGGGGACAAGAGTCAGGCATTTGTGGCCAAAGCGTTGGAAATTGCCACTCAAAACTCAAGCTTTTTGCCGCGATCGTTTGACCTCGACAAGATGAGAAGCAACCTGGACTTATACAGCCAGCTTTATGGCATTTCAGCGGCGATCGCCCAACTCGATGCCCTGGTTGATGCTACAGAGATTGCGATCGGCAGTG
>JALOOP010000498.1 GCA_025454315.1 Oculatellaceae cyanobacterium Prado106 | reverse complement strand
TGGGAGTTTAGGAACGCCCAAATTTTTGAGTCCAGTAGGCGTTGTAGTTCTCAACTCCCGTGTCATTAGGCAGGAAGAAATAGCCAACCCCAATTTCCTGAATGCTGGTGTTGAGCATGTTGGCGCGATGTCCAGGGCTGTTGATCCAGGCTTGTACCACGGCTTCCGGCGTGCGCTGACCTGCGGCAATGTTTTCGGCGATCGTCCGCCAATTGTATCCGGCTTTGGTGGCGCGTTCGGCAGGCGAAGACCCATCCTTGCCCCGATGGTCAAAGTAATCCTCCAGCGCCATGCTCTTGCTATGTTCCAGCGAAGCTGCCTCTAGCTTACTGTTTCGCATCAGGGGAGCCAGCCCATTCTGCCGCCGGAAATCATTGGTCAGTTCAACCACGCGATCGGCAAAGCTGGGCACCGACTTCTGCACGCCACCGCTATTATCTGGGCTACTCCCCTCTGACCCACTCGCCGGGGTAGACACACGCAATTGATAGGGATTGCTGCCTTTCCCCGCAGCCACCTGGATGTGATAGGTTCCGGCGGGTAAGTCTACCAGGTTGATTCTGGCGGCTTTTCCTCGACGGGTGGTGAGCGATCGCACCACTTCTCCAGCGTCCACCACTCCATTCTGGTTAGCATCATTCACCACTGAAAAACTAGCCGATCGCCCCATCCCCTTGAATCGCACATTGAGGCTACCCAGAGCGGCAAGATTGAGACTATAGAGGTCTTGGGGATTTTTGCGGCTCACCCGATCGCGAATTGTCGCAGAGCCGTTAATCGCCGTTGCACCCGCAAGGCTGCTTCCAATCAGATTATTTGACATAGGATCTGTATTTTGCTCAGGAACTAGGTATGAATTAGTTCCAGTAAGCAAAAGTCAGTCCGCAATCTACATCCTCGGATGCACCGAGCTTAAAAAGCCACAGAAAAACATCTCCGAGGGTTCTCGGTAGGCAGTTGTTTATTTTTGTATCGTATTAATTGAAACTTAGGGAGTGGGGAGTGGGGAGTGGGGAGTAGGGAGTGGGGAGTAGGGAGTGGATGGGTAACAGGGTGGATGGGTGGATGGGTATTTCAAGGGATACCTTTTCCTAAGCACAAGAATTTTATGAGGGAGGCTTTTCAGATCCATCCATCATTCTGTCTTTCGCCTTTCCCCTTTCCCCTTTCCCCTTTCGCCCTTCCCCCTCCTCTCTCTGCGTCTCTGCGTCTCTGCGGTTCATTCATCCGTAGAATCATCCGCGTTAACCCTTTCCTCTTTCCCCTTTTCCCCTGCCGTCACAACTGCCCACGCGCCTTCAGTTGCAAATAGCGATCGACGACTTGTTCCGTAATCTGATGGGCGGGAGCATCCAGGCAGAGAACTCCCTTTTGTTTGAGTTTGGCTAGGGCAATTTGGCGTTGGGTGAGGAGATCGAGGGCGACGGCTCGGGCATAGGATTGGGAGATGTCCTGGGTGAGGGTCTGGGCTTGCAGGTCGATTTGGGCATCGCGTAGGGTGACACAGAAGGGCAGATAGCGGGGAGCCAGACGACTCATGGCCAGGAGCAGTTCGGCAGAGGCGGTTTGGTCGATTAGGTCGGTGAGGAGGACGACGAGGGCGCGGCGGGTTTGCTGTTGGGTGACGGTGGTGACGGCGTTGAGGTAGTCCGGTTCGAGGAGGACGGGTTGCAGCGGGGTGAGGCGATCGATGATTTTGGCGAGATGATTTTGGCCGCGTTCGGGAGGCATCCAGGCGTGCATTTGGCGATCGAACACCCCAATGCCCACGCGATCGCCCCGATTCAATCCTGCCAGTGCCAAGGACAAGGCTGCATTCAAACCCCAGTCAAAACGTGCCAACCCCTTCACCTGAGCCGTCATTAGCCGTCCCCGGTCTAACAGAATAATGAGGGTCTGCTCCTGTTCCGGTTCCAAAACTCTTAGTAATAATCGGCTGCGTCTGGCGGTGGCTTTCCAGTCAATCAGACGAGGATCATCTCCGGTGCTGTATTCGCGCAGTTCGGCGAATTCGGTTCCGGTTCCCAAGCGCTTGGCCTGACGAATGTTGCCCGTGGTTTGCAAGGAGAGTTTGATGGAGAGCGATCGCAGTCCAATCAAATCCGGATAAACAGCAACGGTCTGCGGTTGGGGCACCTTCCAGTCACTCCAACCCAGCCCCCAAGTTCCCAACTGCCGCACCTGAATTCTGCCCCAGTCATACTCGCCTCGCTGGGCGGGAAAAACAGTGTAGGTCAGGTCTTCTTGATGGCGCGCTGGCAAAGAGACGGTCAGCACCGGAGGATTGACCGTGAACGCTTGGGGATAGTCATCGCGGATTTGCAGGGTAGCGGGGCGATCGCGCGTTTTCACCGTCAGATGTACCGGGTTCTCACGACCAATGGAAAGCCGTTGCAGCGGTTGGCGAGAAACTTCAACCCGATGCTCCTGTGTTCGCTGCCCATCCACCAGCGTTAGAGCCATGACCGTCATATCCCAAATCAATGCCACCGCCAGCCCCAAGGCCAAAGAGGGAGAATCAAAACTGCCCCCAAGGAATGCGATCGCCACTCCAACGAAGGTGCCGATGATTAGCCATTGGTAGACACGACGGGAGGGGAGCATGAGAGAAGAAGGGGAAAGGGGAAAGGGAAAAGGGGAAAGGGAGGACTTGGAGGAATCCTAGAGGGTGTCGAAGAGGGTTTCGTTAAGGGTGCGAAAGGGGAAGGGGGAAAGGGGAAAGGGAGGACTTGGAGGGAGCTTAGAGGGTGTCGAAGAGGTTTGGAGGGCGAAAGGGGAAGGGGGAAAGGCGAAAGGGGGGATAGTGATTTGATCTCGGAAGGCGTTCATGAAACTTTCCTAGTTTCCTTTCACAAAACTATTTCAGAGCGTCCCCCTGAAATAGCCCAAGATTCCCCTTTCCCCTTTCCCCCTTTCCCTTTCCCCTATGCCTTTACAAAACTGGCCATCCGCGCGATCGCCCGTTCCAAGATTTCGGGTTCATGCACCAGGGCGAAGCGGACATAGCCTTCGCCCGCTTTGCCAAATCCGGCACCGGGGGCAGCGGCGACTCCGGTGGCTTCGACTAGTTGGGTGCAGAAGGCGATCGAATTTTGTGTCCAGGGTTCGGGGAGTTTGGCCCAGATGTACATGGTGGCGGTGGGGCAGGGGACTGACCAGCCAATTTGCTGCAAGCCTTGAATGAAGGCATCGCGGCGTTGGCGGAAGGTGTGGACGGCGGTTTGGACTCCGGTTTGGGAGCCGGAGAGGGCTGCGATCGCCCCGTTCAAAATACCCCGATATTGATTAAAATCGACCGTGGCTTTAACCTGCCGTAAGGCTCGAATCAGTTGGGCATTGCCAATGGCATAACCGACGCGAAAGCCGCCCATGTTATAGGACTTGGACATGGTGAAGAGTTCGATGGAGATGCTTTTCTCAGGGTCAGCTTGCAGAATCGACGGGGGCGCAGTCCCTTCAAAGTAGAGGTCGGCGTAGGGGAAGTCGTGGATGAGGATGATGTGGTGCTGCTGGCAGAAGGCGACGGCTTCTTGGAAGAACGAGAGAGGGGCGATCGCCGTAGTCGGATTATGGGGATAGCTCAGGATCATCAGCTTGGATTGAGCGAGGACGGGCGTGGGGATTTCGTCCAGTTTTGGCAAAAAGTTGTTTTCCGCCAGCAGGGGCATGGGATAGATTTGTCCGCCTGCTAAGTAGACCCCGCCCGCATGGGAAGGGTAGCCCGGATCGAGGAGGAGGGCAAAGTCGCCGGGATTGAGAATGGCCAGGGGTAAATGCGCGGTGCCCTCCTGGGAGCCAATCAAGGGCAATACTTCAGTTTCGGGATCGACGGCAATGCCAAATTTCTGCTGGTACCAGTGGGCTGCGGCCTGACGGAAAGATTGGGTGCCATGGAACAGCAAATAGCCGTGGGTGCTGGGGTCGGGGAGGGACTGGGCGATCGCATCCAGCACATGGGCAGGCGCAGGCAGATCGGAAGACCCCAAGGAGAGATCGATCAGGTCTTGGCCTGCTGCCCTAGCTCGGGCTTTGGCCTGATCCATATCTGCGAAGACGTTGGACTGTAGCGGTTCCAACCGTTTAGCAAGGTGTAACATTGGAGGGAAATAACGTAAAAAGCATGTCTGATATTAACGTGGATTCCAAGGTTCTTCCGCGTTTAACCATTGGATTAAAGGCAACCGATCAGAGGCTGCAAATGATTCAAGGCCAAAATGATTTAGAGTAACCAGGCATTCAAGGCCAAAAATAATTCAAGTCCAAATAATTAAGTCCAAATAATAAGTGCTGAGTTTTGAGAATGCATTGCCTCTCAGAACTCAGCACTTATTACTTTCTCAATCATGGGAAAAAGGCGAACAGTTCCGATTAAGCGGTTCTGATTAACAGTTTCGCTTGCCTATTATTTCGGTAGCCCTTCTAGCAAAAAGCTTTCGAGTTTGGCTTTGTTAATTGCGCCTTCTAGGGAGGACAAAACGGTTTCACCTTTCACCAGTCGGAGGGCTGGAACCCCTTCGACCTGGTACTTCGCCACAGATTCAGGGTTTGGATCAACCTCCATCTTGACGACCTTGAGGCGATCGCCATATTCTGCCGCAGCCCAGTCAATGGCCGGGGACATCAGTCGGCAGGGGCCACACCAGCTTGCCCAGAAGTAAACCAACACAGGCAGCGACGCATCCAGCACCTCGGTGGTAAATTGGGCGTCGGTAATTGTAATCACACTATTACTCATGGGGGTTGAGAATTACTTTAAATTGACATGAGGAAATCCTAACTCTAGCTTACTGGGATGGCGGACTGGGGGGAAGGGGAGTGGGGAGTGGGGAGTGGGGAGTGGGGAGTGGGGAGTGGATGGGTGA
>JALOOP010000095.1 GCA_025454315.1 Oculatellaceae cyanobacterium Prado106 | reverse complement strand
CTTTGAGAGTTGGCAATCCTTGATTGACTTTATGCTCTATGGCTCCCCATCCCCTCAGACCGCAAACTCCTCTTAGCTTTTTTGAATTTGGAATTGCTGCTTGAAGGCAAAGTCGGTTTTAGGATTAATGAACGTCATGGTCTAGAGTGAAGGATTGATTTGGGGTACAGCTATTGTACCAAATTCACAGTAAACGGTGAGTTTTGGGTTAGGCTTCGCTTGCTTAGGTCTATTTGCTCTTGTACAAGCAAAATCCAGGGCTGCGGTTAATTCGTTGATGAAATACTGAACCGATCAAATTCACATTGCTCAGCCAAACATCTTCACTGTCGCTACGAATCTCTTCCCAGTGAGTACCTTGCTAAATCTCCCAGACATGGTTTGGATCATCAAGTGCTGCTTTAACCGTGGAGAGATCAGCAAGATTCTTAAAAGGGCTAGACTGCGCTAGTTCCACAACCGCATGGAGTGCCAAACCAAGCTGTTGATTTACTGGCCATATTCTTTCCTTCAAATGGTACGATACTTTGCCTTTAGCTCTGCTGCATCAAGGTTGAGATTGCCTTCAGCATCTAGAACTGGGGTTTTCATGATTTCGACTAATGCCTGAATGATCAGTGCAACCTGTTGAAACCTTGCTGTATCGCGTTCACGATCAAAAGGTTCTGACTCAAACTGTATTAAATGATCAATAGCTTTACTATTGAAGCTTTCTAACAGCCCGCGCATCTCTGTAATCCGTTGTTGCGCTTGTTCAAGAAAATCTTCAAACGTATCCAGCTTGGCAACTTCAGCACTTACTTCAGCTTTGTACCGACGCGCTTCCGTCAGAGCTTTTTCGCCCTGTCCGCCTAATACAAAACCGCCGATCATTAAGGCAGGCCCTATTGTTATTCCACCCAGGACTAGAGTGCCTAATGCCATACCGCCACCCCCTGCGACCAGGGAACCACCCCCAAGCCAAGCCAGCGTAGCATTCCAGGCAGCAGCGCCGCTTAATCCCCCGATCGCCGTTCCCGTACTAGCTGTCCCAAAAAGACCGACAAGTGCCACTGTCCCTTGACCGACTGCATAGCCTGCGCCCACCGCTGCAAGCCCCCCTGTTGCAAAGCGCTCTGCTTCCATGGCTGCGGCTTCATATTCTTCAATGTGTTGAGGCGAAACGCCATCCACTCCTGCTAAAAACTCTAAATCGCTGAGCGAAGCCTGCTGACCGATTCTTTCAATAAAGGCTACAAAGCGCTTAAGGGTCTGAAGTTTGACTTGAATTTGGAGTTGGCCATATTCCTCTGCCAAAGATTCGGTGGCCTTTAAAACTCTCTTGACTGATTTTTGGTGTCGTTTATAGCGTTTTTGAGCAGATTCTCCCAGCTTCTTCGCTTCATCCATTTTGGAAACGCCATCCACTCCTGCTGCGACACCCACACCAGCCGTGACCAAAGCAGCAGCACCAAGAATAATCGGAATAATAAAAATCATAAATAGTCTCCTAACTGCAAGTACATACCCCGATCACCCAAGCCATATTGGTTGAGATATTTCCGAAACCGGAATGTCGTTGAGAATTTCCTTCCCATACTATTTCAAGGAATATTCTAAATTCGTTACCATTGGCCAGAGTTCTTGAGATCTGATTAGTCTGTTTTCTCGTTCTCCTTCCGTTTAATATCTCTTCTAGGGAATGAGACGGAACTCCTCATGTCATCCATCAAACTTGGGTTTTGCAAACGATACGATCGCCTACGAAATGGGTCTAACCTGCAAATACTGTTCTTGCTGGATGGCAGGAATAAATCTGAATTGGACTTGGGAGTATATTTTGTTCTAAGGTCAGCATTGCTTTAGAGGAAAGAGCTTCATGAAGTTTGTGTGTGGCTTGCCATCGCAAGTTCAACGTACAGGTTGTTGTTCATTCAACGATCGCAAACAGCAATGCCCTCCATAGGTATTTCCTGATAAACCGATCGCCCCTCGATAGGCTTTGAAATGCGATCGCCCCCTGACCTATCTAACTTTGGCTATGGAAAGGATTACAGCGATAGAGGGCATTCCCTAGTTCACCCTCTATAATTCCTCCTTTGGATAGATATCCCTGAGAGTATGACTTCGGATATATTTCTGGGCGGAAGTATCCCAAAGGGGACACTCCCCAATCCCTCCTGGGTGCAACCCATTCGACCTGCCGTCAAGGAATCCCATGAACTCAAAAACAGCCGCAAAAATCAGGGACGCCGCTCCTTTCCTGCTTTGGTTCCGTGACCATATGTCTCCACCGATGCAGCAGCGCATCCGTCCCCACCTCGATCAGCCGCACCAGTTGGCGCTCAAGGTTCTGGAATGCTGCCAGTCGGCTGAAACCCTCACCGTCTCCGAAATCGCCCAACGCACCGGACTCAGCCCCAGCACTGCCCGCCAAACCCTCAATGCTCTGCGAGAAGGCGGCATGATCGTCTCCACCATGGGCGTCAAGCGCTGGCAGGTTGTTGAAGCACCGGTCGAGGAGGCGGTTGCGGTTGCGCCAGTGTCTTGATGGGGGAGTGGGGAGTGGGGAGTAGGGGGATTTCCAGGAAGGAAAACCAGGAATTCTTTAGGAGTATCATTGTCCATTGGGCGATCGGTTCACCCCTCCTAGATTGAGCGCCCCCCAGCCCCCAACTTTGGGGGAGCCGAGCCTTCCAGGTGTTCTCATCGAGCGATCGGGCATCGATCGTTCAAGGAACCTCCCCCGAACTCAAAGTCCCCCAGAATTGGGGGATTTAGGGGGCACAAACCCCAGAAGCAAAGCCAACCCAAACTCGTCTACACCCCCACCTCCCCACTCCCCACTCCCCACTCCCCACTCCCCACTCCCCACTCCCCACTCCCCACTCCCCACTCCCCACTCCCTAACACCGCAACTCATGCCGCCAGAACAGCCCACCCCTTTTTCCCAAGATCGTCCGCCCGATTCACCAGGAGCGGATATGTTTCAGGCTTCTAGTTCCCGTTCGATGAAGTCGATCGCCCCTGAAATTCCCCTGAACCTGATCCATCCCCACACCTTGCTCCAGGGTGTGATTCAAGGGTCTACCGACATTATCTTTGTCAAGGATCAGCAGGGGCGCTATGTTTTGGCCAATGCGGCGGCGGCTGATTGGCTCAATACTTCGGTGGCCAGTATGATGGGGCAGACGGATATCGCTTTGTTTCCCCCTGCTGTGGCCGAGAGGATTCAACAGCGCGATCGCCAAGTCATGGACAGCGGGGAACTGGTGGCCTATGAGGAGGAAATCGAGAAAGATGGCGAAGTGCGATCGCTAGCCACCATGAAATATCCTTGGCGCGATGAGCAGGATCAGATCATTGGTGTCATTGGGATTACCCGAGATGTGACGGACTTTAAAGATGGTCAGCATGTAGAACGCCGATTGCGCGAATCGGAGGAGCGGCTGCAATTGGGGATTCAGGTGGCGGGGTTGGCGATCGCCAAATTCAACTACGACACCCATCTGGTGGAGCTATCGCCCGAGGCTGCGGTGCTGTATGGGCTGCCTGTGGATCAACTGGTGGTGACTCGCAGCCGTGTCCATGATACGTTCCATCCCGATGAACGAGAGATGCTCGAAGGCATTATTGCAGATGTGTTAAACCCATCCGGTGCGGGTTGGTTTGCGCGGGAACATCGGGTGGTCTGGAGCAATGGCGAAGTGCGGTGGCTGAGCGTTCGCAAACAGGTGTTCTTTGACCGATCGGGGCCGACGCCTCGACCGGACTATGCCATTCTGGCGGCGCTGGATATCACCGATCGCAAAGAGTCTGAAGCCGCACTCCTGCAAAGCGAACTCAACTTCCGCATCCTCACCGACACCCTGCCCCAAATGTTCTGGGCGACTCAGCCGGATGGACAAACCGACTACATCAACAAACGCTGGCTGGAATATACAGGACTCACCCTAGAAGAAACCCAGATGCAAACCTGGGCTGCACTGCTCCATCCCGACGATTACCAACGCGCTATGGATCATTGGAATCATTGTTTGCAAACGGGCAATGATTTTAATATTGAATATCGTCTACAGCGGGCAAGCGATCGCCATTACCGCTGGTTCCTAGCCCAAGCCTTTCCACTGCGAAATGCCCAAGGACGCATCATTCGCTGGTTTGGCTCCTGCACCGACATTCACGATCAAAAGCTGATTTCCGATGAGCGCAACCAGGCGCTGCTGAGAGAGAGAGCCGCCAGGGAACAGGCGGAAATTGCCAACCGAGTCAAGGATGAGTTTCTCGCTGTCTTGTCCCATGAGCTGCGGACGCCGCTCAACCCGATTTTGGGCTGGACAAAGCTGCTGCAATCGCGGGTATTTGACGATGCTACCGTTGATCGAGCTTTGAACACCATTGAACGCAATGCCAATCTCCAGGTGCAGTTGATTGATGATTTGCTGGATCTCTCACGGATTCTACGGGGCAAACTGACGCTGACTTTTATCCCGGTGATGCTGAGTGAACCGATTCGAGCGGCGATCGAAACCGTGCAACTCTCCGCTGATGCCAAATCGATTCACATTGAAACCCACCTAGAACCTTCCGGGAAGCCCGTCCTGGGCGATCCGGGCAGACTGCAACAGGTGGTCTGGAACCTGCTGACCAACGCCATCAAGTTTACGCCGGAGCAGGGACAGGTGAGCGTATCCCTGCGCCAGACTGAACATGAAGCCCAGATCCAAGTCACTGACTCAGGCAAAGGGATCAACCCCAGTTTCCTACCCCATTTGTTTGAAGCCTTTCGGCAAGAGGATAGCTCCACCACGCGCAAGTTTGGCGGGTTGGGGCTGGGGCTGGCGATCGTTCGGCAACTGGTGGAACTCCATAGCGGCAACGTCTCTGCGGCCAGTGCGGGAGAAGGGCAGGGGGCAACCTTCACCGTCACCCTGCCCTTGATTGCGGTTCCGGCTCCCCACCGTCCCACCCTTGTCGCGCCCGTGCCTTCTCGGAATTTGCAAGATGTGCGCGTGCTGATTGTCGATGATGATGAAGACTCCTTGGAACTGCTGGCCTTTTTACTGCGCCAACAGGGTGCGATCGCCACTCCTGTTACCAGCGCCTCTGCGGCTCTGGAAGCCCTGCGCCAATCCACCTACGACATTCTCATCAGCGATATTGGGATGCCCGACATGAACGGCTATGACCTGATTCGCCAACTGCGGACTCTGCCCCAGAATATGGGCGGTAGAATTCCGGCGATCGCTCTCACCGCCTACGCCAGCGAACAGGATCGGGAATATATCCTGTCAGCCGGATTCCAGACCCATTTGGCCAAACCCTTGAACCCCGAACGGGTGTACCGGGCGATCGCCGATTTACTGCCCTCAGCGCTTTAAGCGAATCAACGCTCTAGACGAATCAATTTACCATTATCCTCATCCGTCAACAGATACAGAAACCCATCCGGCGCTTGACGGACATCGCGCACACGGGCGTTGATGGGAATCGACTCTTGGCCGATGACGTTGCCGGACTCATCCAAGTTAACGTGACGGACATCCTGGGAGACTAAACCCCCGGCAAAGACATCGCCTTGCCAGTCGGGATAGCGATCGCCCCGATACACCGCTAGCCCCGAAGGCGCAACGGTCGTCAACCAAACCACCTTGGGACTTTCTAATCCTGGCAGAGATTCGCCTTCCCCGATTTGTGCGCCCGAGCCATATTCGCGGCTATAGGTGACGCGCGGCCAGCCATAGTTGCGTCCCGTCTGAACAAAGTTCAGTTCATCGCCCCCTGATGATCCATGCTCACTCGCCCAGACTCGATTCGTGGCTGAATCGACCGCCAGTCCCTGGATATTGCGATGACCATAGCTCCAAATCGCCGGAGCCGTATCGCTGGCATTGGCAAAGGGATTGTCCGGCGGCACCGACCCATCGTCTCGTATCCGCACCACCTTCCCCAAATAGCTCTGGCGATTCTGCGCCTGCAACCGGATGAACTCTCCGCCCAAACTCGTCGGCGGGTTACCGCCATCGCCAATGGACACCAGCAGCGTATTGTCCGGCAACCAGGCCATCCGCGACCCAAAGTGTTGCCCACCGGGCTTGGCCTGAGTCACTTCAAAAATCACCTGCCAATCCTGCAATGCCGTCCCGTCGTAGCGCGCTCGTGCTACCCGCGTCCGGTTCTCACTGGCCGTCCCATCGGCGTAGGTAAAGTAAACCAACTGATTCTCGGCAAACTGAGGATGCAGGGCAATGTCCAACAATCCCCCCTGTCCACTGGCAAACACGGGGGGCACTCCAGCGATCGGCGTCGGTTCTAACGCACCATTGACTACCCGCCGCACCCGTCCCGCACGCTCGGTCACCAGCATGGCTCCATCCGGCAACCAGACCATCCCCCAAGGCCGCTCCAAGCCATCGAGAACTGTCACAGGCCGCACCCCCTGAGCCGCCGGAGGATCACCTTCGGTAATCAACGGTGCCCCATTCGCGGGTGTGCTACTGGTCGGTGATTGCGCCACTTGGGGCGAGGCCGGGGCGGGGGAAGCTGGAGCGGTCTGAGAAGACTGCGCGGGGGGAGAGGCTTGACCACAGCCGATGGTGAGAAGGGCGATCGCCATCCAAAAGGGGCGACGCAATGCAGCACGGGTTCGATCTGAGTGGTTCGAGATGTTGAGCATGGGGCTTAAGGTTAATGAAAATGGCGATCGGACTTTTCCATTTTGCCGCAACCTTTCAGATTCGGGGAATCGCCCAAGGGCTGAGGGCGAGGGGGAATTAGCAAACCCAGCGAATTTGATTTTATGGATGCCAACCTATCACGTCCAGGTTAATCAGCCGTAACGCTGCATAGGTTAAAGCGAATCGGCCAAGGGTGTTACCCTATTTCAGTGACCTTAAAATCAAAAGTGACCTTGAAATCAAAGGTATCTATTCCAGCCTTGAAGTCCAGCCTTGAAGTCCAGTCTTGAAGTCCAGCCTTGAAGTCCAGCCCTGAAGGAGAACTCTCATGCGTCGAATGATTCGGTTGGGACTCATCGGTTTAGGGATAATGTCCCTGATGGGTTTAATCGATCTCCTACAGCCCTTCCCCGCACAAGCTGCCCCCTGCCGTACCGTGGCCAACCAAACCCATTGTGTCGAGCAAGTCCAACGCAGTGCTAAGAACTATTGGGAATACCGGGTCACCCTGCGGATCAATGGCGTTCTTCAGCCCGTTCAAATTTACGATTGTCGCGATCGCACCCTCCTTCAAAAAGACGGCACTCGAACCAAGTTTGGTGCCACCGATATTGGCCAGACGATTTGTCGTCTCTACAAAGCTTAGAATTGCCAGGATTCTATTTTCTTTCTACCCCTAACTGATTCCAGGGGTTGCAGATTGGGGTTATGAAATGTGGTGTGATGGCGTAGCCACCACACCACATTTCATAGCTGAATTCAGCAGCGCCCAATTCCATAACTCATGCCATAACTCGGCCATTTGACCGGGTTTTATAGATTTGGACTGCTGATTTAAGCTTGTGGAAGCGTTGCATCATCTCGGTCTGATGGAGGGGGGTGGTAAAGTTGAGTCGCAGTCAGCGAACACCCCCGTTCTGTGACATCCACCCAGGATTGAGAAAAATACAATGCATCGTTTCGTTGGAATCATTCTAGTTGCCCTATCTGCCGCTGCTTTCGGGACATTAGCTATCTTTAGTCGGTATGCCTATGCAGACGGAATGGATGCCCTGACCATCCTGTTCTTGCGCTTTTCCCTAGCGGCTCTTTTGATGCTGGCCTTGCTGGTTGCTCGGGGAGAATTGTTACCGCGCGGATCGGTACTGCTGAAGCTGGTGGGCATGGGTGCGATCGGCTATGTGGGGCAAGCCTTTGCCTACCTGACTGCTTTGCAATACGCTTCGGCGGGATTGGTCGCTTTACTGCTCTATCTCTATCCCATCTTTGTGGCTCTGATCGCCGCACTGGTGCTGCACGAACCCATCACCCGCCCCAAAGGTCTAGCCCTAGGATTAGCGCTACTGGGGACAGTTCTCACCGTTGGCCCCTTGGGGGGACAGGCGATCGGCGCTTTGCTGGCAGTGGCGGGAGCCGTCATTTATTCGATCTACATCATCGTCGGCACCGATGTGATGAAACATGCCTCAGCCGTCCAATCCTCAGCGGTCATCTTTACCGCAGCAGGGATATGTGCGGGGGTGTTGATGCTGTTGAACGGACCGCGTTTCCCTGCGACAGGTCAAGGGTGGGTCGCGATCCTTTCAATGGTGGTCATCGCCACCCTCATCCCAGTGGCCACTTTCCTGGCTGGGCTAGAGCGGATCGGCCCCACGAATGCAGCCATGCTATCTACACTGGAACCTGTGGTGACCGTTCTTCTGGCCTATGGGTGGCTCAACGAAGCCCTAACGCCGATCGCCCTCTTGGGTGGGGGACTCATTTTAATCGCAGTCTTATTGCTGACCCACAGCGAATTACGGCGCAGTTAACTATCATCGTTTGAACCGGGATGGAATTCCCTTGCTAATTTATCAACCTTCATGAATGGAAAGCAACGTCGCATTTAGTCTTGATCCTGGTAAAGTCCATCAAATAGGACTTTGAGGATACGCTTTCGATGGGTTTGGATCTCTTCTAAATGGGTGAGCGGTCGAACTTGTTGGAACTCTCGTCTAAGTTCTCGTTTGCATCGTTCCAAGAAGGGGTAGAGATGGCCATTGTAACGAGGCTGTTGTTTGAGGCGATCGGCAGTCATCGGTTGCTTACAACGGTCTTCTTGGTGAAGATTGGAGAGCGGAATGGTGAAGTCATGGTTCAGTTGTTCGACTTGCTGAGCGGCGGCCTGTCTTGCTTTTGGCTCGGTCTGTTGCTCCACCTCGCTGGTTTCCAGGTATAGGCGCAAAACTGCGGTTGCTGACATGAAAATTTTAGCTAAGTCAGCAATTTCTGTGACACGGCAAGGATAGAGATCGCGGACGGAGCGGGCATGGGCTGCCGTTGATTCTTCTGCGTCGATCTGGTTTAACGTTGCGTTGGCTGATGCCGAATAGGATGAGGAACTGCGGGTGGGAGCAGGAGCGGCAAAATTACGGCCAATTTGGATGGTGTTTTGCGCCTCGTAGTGGTTTAAATTTCCGCCATCTTCGGCGGTGGCCATGGCATAGGTGAACAGGCGATACGACCGAGCCAGTTTATCCTTCCAGTCCTGAATGGAATTAAGCGGAGGGGCTATCTTGAACTCCGAGCTTTCATGGCTACAGAGGTGATATAGTCCGCGTGCAAACAGCGCATAGCAAGCATTGGGGCCAAACAGATAGATTTTTTCTTCTCGGGGTTCACTGTCTGCTTGATCCTGGCATTCTTCTCTATATCGACAGGAGTTCCATATCGATATAGAGAAGAGTGTCTTGCAATCCAGGCCGTTCGTTGTCTTGATTCCGCATTTCCCGAATGGGGGGAATCTCTTGAATGGAATAAATCCCATAGCGACGGCTCAAGCTTTGGGAGATCCCGCTTTTTTCTTTAATTTGGTAGTAGCAATGGCGACCTGTTTTGGCGTAGCTGAGGATCGCATGGTTTCGCAGTCGTTTTGCCCAGGAGAGGCAATGGGAGGCTGAGAAGGGAATTTCTGGTTCGCTTGGACAGAGCCGGATGGGTTGATCCTGCAAGGAAGCCATGATGTAGATACAGCTTTGATAGGCCGTGTAGCAAGAGTAAAGCTCTTGGTCACCGCTACAGGTGGCGTATAGTCTGGCTTTCTCCAGCAGGTATAGCCATCCGCTGTAGATGGCGTTGATATCTCGGCGGTTGGTGGTGACGGTTGCATCGGTCGGCAGATAGGTGCGATCGATGGGAACCATGCGTGGAAAAAACAACAGGAGCCGCAACCGCAAAAAGTAGATTTTGGCTAGCAGCGTATAGTGAGGCTGAAACGTGCCTTGTGAAATTTCACTAATCAGGCGATATTTTGCCAGTCTAACTGCAACGAGCTTTTCAGCTTTGTTAACGACCGTCCAGGCTTCTTGAATGGCGGAGTGGGCATTGGCTTCGCTCGGGAGATCGCCCCGGTAGGTTTCGTGGGAGCGATCGCATCGATCGAGCAGATAGTAATAGTTCGCCCAACAGAGCAAGTAGCGAATTAACAGAGAACCGGAGAAGTTCTCGAACATGGGTGGATCGGTTATGGAGGGAGCGCTGCTCAACATTTCATGCCAGGTCACAGCCTGTTCAGCCAGCCTGCCCAGTACGGGCTTTAGCCGTCGAAGATAGCCGTAAGCCCATCGGTACATGCCTTCCTGCAGGAAGGTTTCAGCAATGGTTAAGTAGGCGTTGAAAATGGAAGCAGGAGCAGAAACTAAGAGTTTTCCGTCCCAGTATTCGTGGAGCGCATTTCTAAACCATCCTTCCTGGGCAAGAGAAGAAAAGGGATAGGAATGAAGATAGGAACAGGCTTCACGGGGGTGACGGCTGCGCTCGATGCGATCGCTTCTTCCGACTGAGAGATCGTTACTTTCGGGATGGCGATCGCTTCTCTGTACTGAGAGATCGTTTCTCTTGGGATGGCGATCGATCGCTTCTTTGTGGATGGCGATCGATAGTTTTTAGTGGCTAGAGCAATCGCCCCCCGTCACCCCCCAACCGCCTAAGCCGTCTTCCTAGAATGCACATCAACATACTGCTTGAAAAACGCCTTCAGATCAGGATAAGCATCACAATCAAAACCCATCTGATTTGCTTTTTCAAACGCTTGTTCAGCCGTCAACCCTTGCCGGGTTGCCACATACATAAAGGCCATGGCACCAGCCCGCATAGAGCTTGCACAATGGATCAGGAGTGGCTTTGGCAATTCGTCAATGGTTTGCAGAACTTGGGTGGTTAAGTCTTCGTTGATCGTGGCTGTCGCGACTGGGATATTGATATAGTCTAGTCCGAGTGCTTCAACTTGCTCTTGCTCATCGCTCAGAGAGCCTTCCTCATCGGGCGATCGCAAATTCAACACCGCCGCAAAGCCTTCTTCAGCCGCCTCTTGGAGTTGCGCCAGGTTGAGTTGCCCTGCAATGGCAATGTCATCACTCACCTGTTTCACATTCCCCATCAGCTTCAGGTTGTCTACCATTTTTTCTGCTCCAGTTTAGATGAAAAGTCATTTGATTAGAATTTGATTAGAAATGGTTGGGGTTAGACTGCGATCGCCTCTTTCTGCCGCCATTCCTCCGGTTGCTCGACCGGAAGTTCCGCCGCTTTCCAGGCTAGCCATGAACCAGGGATGTTGATGACAGACTGAAAGCTGTGCTTTTGCAGAAGGCTAGCCGCAATCGAGGCTCGATATCCACTGCCGCAGTAAGTGGCGATCGGTTGATGGCGATCGAGTTCGTCGAGATGTTCTTCTAAATGCGGCACGTAGATATGTTTTGCACCGGGGACTTTTCCCTGCTTGTATTCGTCATCGCCTCGGACATCCAGAACGGTTAAATTTGGATCATTCAGATGTTCATAGAGTTCATGGACAGTCCATTCCCGCACAGGTTGGAGGGGTAATCCGGCATTTTGCCAGGAGGTCATGCCGTCATGGAGATAGCCCACCACATGGTCATAACCCAGGCGGAACAATTGCTCTGAGGCTAGCTGTACGCCCCGCGCACTTTCCAACACCAGCAGAATGTTCTGCTCAGGTTCAATCATCCAACCCACCCAATTGGGAAACTCAGGACGCAGGGCAATATTGATGGCACCGGGAATATGCCCACCCCCAAAGGCAAGGATCGATCGCGCATCCACAATCACGGTCTGGTCATCCTGCAAGTGGCGCTGAAACTCGGTCGGCGAGAGGGGCGGCAAAATCGGCACATCGCCTTTGACGGGCGCACCTTTTGCATTGACTTTTTTGAGACGCGCATAAAATCTTGGAGGTTCTGGCATCCCGCCCAAGATCCATTCGACAAACTCGGCTTCCGATCGCGTTTTCAGTGCAGGACTAAACCGCTTTTCGTTGCCGATGGTGCTTTGACGGCGATCGCCAATCGACTTGCCACAGGCCGAACCTGCCCCGTGGGATGGATAGATTTCGATGCGATCGCCCAAGGGCAAGAGTTTGTTCAGCAGTGAATCATAAAGCTGGGTTGCCAACTGACGCTCAGTGCCGCCTCCCAACAAATCGGGTCGGCCCACATCGAGATTAAACAGAGTATCGCCCGTAAAGATGCCAAAGGGCGAGTTCCCTTGCTTGGCATCCATAATCAAAAAAGAAACATGCTCAGGCGTATGTCCAGGCGTATGGAGCGCTTGTAGGGTGACGTTGCCAATTTGTAGGGTATCCCCTTCACTCATTGGACAGAGATCAAACTGATAATCCTGGCTTTTGCCGCCGTAGATCGGAGCCTGGGTATGGGCTTTGAGTTCATGCGAACCGGAAACAAAGTCTGCGTGAATGTGGGTTTCCAAAATGTGAGTAATTCTGACGCCCAACTCCCTAGCCCGTTGGAGGTAGATGTTGACATCTCGGCGTGGGTCAATGACCGCCGCAACCCCGGCCCGATCATCGCCAACGAGATAGGAGAGGTGGGCTAATCCCTCAGCGTTAATTTGTTCTAAGACCAGTGCCATTGATTTCTTTGAAGGAGAAGATTGTTGATGACTAATACTGCTCATTGTGAACGGTCAGTATCAAAATCACGTCTTCCAAAGGTTTGAAACTGGAAGGTGTGCGATCGCGCTTCTGTCCCTACACTGCACTCAGCACTTGCTAAGGGCTTGTTAAGAATTAACTTGTGACTTTGGGGGTGGAAAATCCAGACCAGAACTTCGCTTCAAAACCCAGAGACGACTTCGCTCCAGGCTCGCCCGCGAATGAATTGCGGGCTAATCGGCAAAACCCATTAAAATGGGTTGAAAGTGATCTATTTTTGCTTGAGTTGTTCAGCTTCTACTTAAATCCGCTCCTCCTGTTCTCTCAGTTCAGGCGTAAGCGCTTCACCAAAATCATCCCCTTCAACGACAGGGCGAATTTCGATTTCCGAGTCTCCTAACATGGGATTAGGGAAGCGTTTCACCCATTCGATCGCCTCTTCCATGGACTTCACCTGCCAAAGCCAAAACCCAGCAATGAGATCTTGGGTTGCGGTAAAAGGCTCGTTGCTTGCTGTTCGGTTAGTTCCTAAGAAGTGAACCCGCATCCCTTTTGAACTGGGATGGAGTCCTTCACCGTCCAGGAGAATACCCGCCTTCACCCAGTCTTCGTTGTATTGTCCCATGTCGCTCAGCAGTTGTTCACTGGGCATGATGCCACAGGTGCAATCTCAATGCGGATCTCAATGCTGCATTCCAGGCATACTGCCTGCTACGCCAAACCATTCCTTCAACCAGGCTTGCATTTGCTGGATTTCTTCCCCCTGAGTTGAAGCAATCTGCTGGGCAAAAGGACGGACAGGTTCATGTTCCACCAGGTTCTGATTAAGCAGCATTCGCGACATCATGATCGCTCCCATGTGGTGCATCACCATGTCTTCCAGGAATGCCTGATCCAGGGCATTTCCTTGGAGATTCTCCAGGTCGCGCATCATGGGTGTATAGTCTGCGGTCATGTCCTGTTCAGGATACCATTCACTCAGCCATTGACGCATCTGTTCAATCTCAACGGTCTGTACTCGAATAATATCCATTGCAAAAGCTTTCATCTCGGGGCGATCGCTCCTGGCCAAGACAATCTTAGCGGTATCGATCGCCTCTTGATGATGGGGAATCATCTGGCTCAAATATTCAAACTCACTGCTCACCCGCATCTCATGCATCATGCCGCCGTGATGCATTCCCTCCCCATGCTGTTTCATTGAGGCGGAGGGAGCGGTCATGGAACGATGGGCTAGAGTCATGGGAATAGCAACGGCGAGGCCAAGGGTGGCGATCGCAGCTAACACCATAGATTGACGTTTCATTGTGATTATCCTGATTAAAAGAGATTTATGATTCGGTCTTTCGGTCATGTTGCGATTTAGGTTTGCTGAACAAAAACCACCAGAGTTCCAGACCCATTAACCCGAGTCCCGCCGCTGTTACTCCCAGCTTTAAGCCTAGAGGTTGTTCAATGCGATCGAATGCTGGGGTTGAGGGAGAAGTATGACTCTCCATGCTGGAGTGAGTAGTGGGTGTGGTGGTTGGGTGGGAGGAGGATGCGATCGGCTGCGCTTCGGGGTTTTCGCCCCCTAAATCCCCCAACTTTGGGGGACTTTGAGGTTCCTGGGATTCACTGGGAAGGCTCGGCTCCCCCAAGGTTGGGGGCTGGGGGGCACGAGAGCTTGGAGGGGAAGACAACCTAAACTGAGCTGTATAGGGCAGCAAAAACAGGAGGTTTAACCCCATCCAAGTGCCGATCCATCGCGGTGATTTGTTGATCATGATCCGGGTCTAACCTCCCGATGAATCGGTCGTGGTTGAAAGTTGCGGAGACGGAGCGCGTTGCTGACCACGGACACGGAGCTGAACGCCATCGCCGCGCCTGCGATGACGGGACTGAGTAACCAACCGAAGAAGGGATAGAGAATGCCAGCGGCGATCGGGATTCCGGCCACATTGTAGATGAAGGCAAAGAACAAGTTCTGTCGAATGTTCCGCAGTGTGGCACGGGAGAGTTGAATGGCGGTGACGATGCCTTGCAGATCTCCGGAGATTAGGGTGATGTCACTGGCGGCAATCGCCACATCTGTCCCCGTCCCGATCGCAATCCCTACATCGGCTTGAGCGAGAGCCGGGGCATCGTTGATGCCGTCGCCTACCATGGCGACGATTTTGCCTTCCGATTGCAGGGATTGCACCGTGGCCGCTTTTTGTTCGGGGCGCACCTCGGCCAGGACGCGGGTGATGCCGACTTCTCGGGCGATCGCATCGGCGGTTTGCTGGTTGTCTCCGGTGAGCATGACGACCTGCAAGCCCATTTGCTTGAGGGTACGGATAGCGGCGACTGAGGAAGGTTTCAGGGCATCGGCAATGCCCATGAGTCCTTCAAGGGTACCGTCTACTGCTAGCCATACGGCGGTTTTTCCGGTGGCTTCCAGGTGGTTTTTGTGCGACTGGAGGGTTTGGGTGTTGATCTGGAGTTCTTGCATCCAGCGCTGGGTGCCGATTTGGACGAGATGGCCTGCAACTTTGCCCTGGACACCACTGCCTGCGATCGCCCCAAACTCCTCTACCGCAACTAATTCAACCTGCTGGGATTGGGCATAGCGGACGACGGCCTCGGCTAGGGGGTGTTCTGAAAGATGCTCCAAGGAAGCGGCCAGTTGGATCAGTTTTAGCTCGTTGCCATTGGCGGTTCCCTGTACGGTGACAAAGTCGGTGACGGTGGGTTTGCCTTGGGTGAGGGTGCCTGTTTTGTCCAGCACCAGGGTTTGGATCTTGTGCGCCAGTTCTAGGCTTTCTGCGCCTTTGATCAAGATGCCGTTTTCTGCGCCTTTGCCCGTTCCGACCATGATCGAGGTGGGCGTGGCCAAGCCTAGGGCACAGGGACAGGCAATGATTAGGACTTCTACCATAGTGATGATGGCCAAGGTCAGGTTGCCCATGAGGTTGAACCAGATCAGGAAGGTGAGGAGGGCGATCGCAATCACCACCGGAACAAACCAGCCCGTCACCTGATCGGCTAGCCGTTGAATCGGCGCTTTGGAACCCTGTGCCTGCTGCACCAGCTTGACGATTTGCGCCAGGAAGGTTTCTTTGCCGACGCGGGTGGCGCGAAACTGAAAGCTACCCGTTTTGTTGAGCGTTGCGCCAATCACCTCATCGCCCGCTTGCTTGTGGACGGGCAGACTCTCCCCGGTCACCATGGATTCATCCAGGGTCGAAGCCCCGCTGACAATTTCGCCGTCCACCGGGATCTTTTCGCCGGGACGCACCACGACCACATCGCCGGGAAAGACTTCGCTGATCGGCACTTCCTGTTCTTTGCCCTGACGAATGATGCGCGCTGTTCTGGCCTGCAAGCCAATCAGTTTGCGAATTGCGTCTGAGGTTTGTCCCCTGGCGCGTTTCTCAAACAATCGCCCCAGCAAAATCAGGGTAATCACAAAGGCCGCCACTTCGTAATACACCGCCGTCGCTAACCCCTGCGCCACCCAAAACCCCGGAAACAGCGTCACCGCCAGCGAATATAGGTAAGCCGCCGCAGTCCCCAGGGCAATCAGCGTATCCATGGTGGCATTGTGCCGATTAAAGGCACTCCACGCCTTGACAAAAAACTGCTGCCCACACCAAAACAGCACCGGAGCCGTCAGCACCGCCTGCAACCAGTAGTTATGCAACCAGGCCGGGATGAAGGGCAGATGCAGCCCCGTCATCATCGGCAGACCCCCGATCGCCAAAACAGCACTAATGATCCCCCCCCCCCAAACCTTCCGGGTCAACGCCCGCTCCTCTGCCAACCGCGCCGCTTTCCCCGCATCATCTTCCCCCGTAATCATTTCCTGATCTTGCAGCGAAAAAGCCGAGTA
Source organism: Oculatellaceae cyanobacterium Prado106 (assembly GCA_025454315.1). Lineage (GTDB taxonomy): Bacteria > Cyanobacteriota > Cyanobacteriia > Elainellales > Elainellaceae > Prado106. Next base: position 1,661 of record JALOOP010000095.1, on the reverse strand, counting down.
GCCCGCCTCACTGACGGCATCCTGAATCACCCCCAGATCGGTCTGATGCGGATCATAGGTAACGCTAGCCTGCTCCGCCCCAAAGTTCACCACACAATCCACCACCCCCGGCACCGATCGGATGGCCTGCTCAACATTACTGGCACAAGCAGCGCAGCTCATGCCTCGGAGTTTTAGAGTTGATTGGTTGGGAGTCATGAGGGGAAGGAGAGGATGGGGGAAAGGGGAAAGGGGAAAGGCGAAGGGCGAAAGGGGAAAGGGGAAAGGGGAAAGGCGAAGGGGGGATTTTGGATTAGTTCACTGGGGTGAGCGGTGAGAGAACGGAGAAGGATTTCTTAGATAGCTTTTCCTGGATAACCTTTGAGGACACCTCTGGAAACGCCTTGGGAAATACCTTCAAGGATGAATTCAATGCACCCCCTTTCCCCCTTCCCCTTTCCCCTTTCCCCTTCTTAGTCCACGGTATAGCCTGCTGCCACGATCGCCTCCCTCACCACCCCCTCATTGGCTTGGGTGTCGATGTTGACTAGCTTGGTTTTGGGATCGGCGTTGATTTCGGCGGTGGGGTCGATGGCTTGGAAAGTCAAGGAAGGAATCCTTAATTTTTGCCTGAATTGTTGCTGGGTATTCTGAGTGATCCCGCCTCACTAAACCCTATTGTAGAGTTTCCATTTAGCTGGAGGGTCAAGGGGCGATCGCTCCGATCTCCCTCAAAAGGGTAAAGGCGCACCCAGACAAGACTATATTGCTAAAAAGGATCTTCCTACTGCGTTCAGCATTAAGGGGAAGCAAGAAAATAAAATCCCGGTTTTTGGGAAAGGTAGCAAAGCCACCCCTCCCAACAACCAGGATTTTATTACCTCTTTTGTTCCCGAGTTATGTTATTAGGTTAATCTCTAAAGCAATCCTCTAAAGCGGACAAACAGCAACAGAAGGCGACTAGCATGTTGAGAATCGGCAGCATGCCACCACTGAAGAGGGCACCGAGTTCGCCATGGGGTAGCTCCCAGCCAATTAGGGTGATGCCGGACAGCAGGATTACCAGTAGCACCGAAAATTTTTCCCAGACAGCAGCCTTCCAGCGTTGGTAGATGCTCTGCATCCACTCGGGTGGAGCCGTGATCGCCACCAGCCCAATCGCCGTTCCCCCCGCAACCCCCGCCGCAAACCCGCCACCGGGAGAGAGATGTCCACGAATGGCCAGCTCGATCGCCACAAGCGCTACAATCGTGGCACCTAATCGAGCCAGGACGATGGAGGGGCGATCGCTCAAATAAAACACCTGATTCGAGGGCTTTTCCTTTTCTAGCAAGAAGTAGCACCCGAGAATCGCCAGGGTAAACACAATCACCTCAAAAATAGTGTCATAGAGCCGATTGCGAAAAATAATCGCCGAAACCGCATTGGGCACACCAGCATCCTGCACGACGAGTTGGGCGATCGAAGTCACCTGCGAGAAATCGGGGGCAGGGTTGGGCAGGAGCAGGAGTTTGATGTAAAAGGCGATGCCTGCGAGGATGAAGAGGAATTTCATGGGAGGGGAGGGGAAAGGCGAAAGGGAAGGGGAAAAGGGAAAAGGCGAAAGGGGAAGGGGAAAAGGCGAAAGGGGGATCTGGGATTAATTCTTGGAGTTGAGCGAGGGTAACAGGGGAAGGAGTCTT
>JALOOP010000094.1 GCA_025454315.1 Oculatellaceae cyanobacterium Prado106 | reverse complement strand
CTTAGCGTCATTGGCTCCATATTGCTTCTCTGTTTGAAGTCCTCTTAATTCTCCTGCTTGCTCTACTCTTTGTCAAAATCTGAATTTGGAATTGCTGGTAGGGAGCGATCGCCCTATTCTATTCAAATATCGTCCATGACATAAGTACGTGAGCCTCATTAAACGGAGGATGCGTTAATGGAGTGTAACGCATCTTTCTCAAGCCTTTGATGCGTCACCTGAGATCTTGCACCTGTCTCATGAGTCATTGCCAGACTCGCCCGCGAATGAATTGCGGGCTAATCGACAAAACCCATTAAAATGGGTTGAAAAACCTGTCTAGAGGGCTATCCAGCCTCCGCAGTCCATTTTAATGGACTTTGACTAATAGCCCGTGATTCATCTACGGGCGGGTCGGAAACGAAGCCGTTCCAAGCCCTTGAGATTCACCATCAGCAGCGGATTCTGGCAACTGGTGCGAGATCTGAGTTACGCTATCGCTAACGTATCCTACAAAAGATTACGCCTCTCTACTGATGCAAATGAAATTTGCTACAAACCGATTTTAGTATAGATCTATCAATAGGTAGATTCGAGAATCAAATGGGTTGATCTGAAAATGATGACGCTTAGGATTGGTTCTGTAACGATTAACACAAGCATATTTTAGAGGGTGCTATGTCTACTGAAATAAGGGTTTCTAGCAGGATGCAAGTTCGCTTAAACGACGTGAACGATCGCCTCCTCCACTGGCTCAAACCACAGGTTGAACCCGAAGCATTGGCTTGGCTAGAGGAAACGCGATTGCAAATTACTCAAGGTACACCAGAGCGCTTCTGGGTTAGCGCATTTAGCAGGGTGCCTCGCTATCTGGGTAAACAGACATTACAGCTTTCCCCAGAGGATTTAGACCTTGCCCATGATCTGCGTCCGGGTTGGATGCCCAGCGATTGGACGGTGGATCAAGTGGGGCGGACGCTGTTGGTTTTGGCGCTGCCGATTGCATCTCTGGAGGGATATCAGCGATCGCTAGACTCGTTGTTTCAAAACGCCGATGTGGGAGAAGCGATCGCCCTTTATCAGAGTTTGCCGCTGTTGCCTTACCCTGAATTGCATTGCGATCGGGCGGCAGAAGGAATACGGAGTAACATGGCAGCGGTTTTCAATGCGGTAGCTCTCAAAAGTCCCTATCCTGGTGATTATTTGGGTGAAAATGCCTGGAACCAAATGATTCTCAAGGCAGTGTTCATTGGCAGTTCTCTTTCCTTGATTCAGGGACTCGATCGCCGAGCCAACCCAACGCTCGCGCAGATGCTGATGGACTATGCCCAGGAGCGTCGTGCGGCTCAGCGATCGATTACACCAGAACTTTGGTCACTGGTCACCCCTTTTTATCCTGAGTATTCCCTGAATCGCAACGGGGATATGAAAAGAAATGGCATCACCAAATAAAGAAGAGGATGATATAAAGAAACAGCAGTCTTAAATCATTCAATTCTCTGTTTAAAACAAAGGGCATGATTGATTCTTGACTCACAAGATTCCTGAAACTTCCGAAAGACTGTATTAATTGTCTGCATTAATTGTCTGCTTGCATTAACAGGCTGCTTGTATTAACAGAGGAATCGCAGGATGGATTCTACCGGCATGATGTTTATTGATCCTCATATCCACATGGTTTCTCGGACGGCCTATGATTATCTGACGATGCGGGAATATGGCATTGTAGCGGTGATTGAGCCTGCGTTTTGGCTGGGGCAACCGCGTACCCATGTGGGGAGTTTTCAGGATTACTTCAGCAGTTTAGTCGGCTGGGAACGGTTTAGAGCCAGTCAGTTTGGCATTCAGCATTACTGCACCATTGGCCTCAATCCCAAGGAAGCCAACAATGCCCCATTAGCAGAAGCGGTGATGGAAATTCTGCCGCTCTATGCTTGCAAAGAAAGGGTAGTGGCGATCGGCGAAATTGGCTATGACGATATGACGGATATTGAAGACCGATATTTTCAACAACAGCTAGAACTGGCCAAAGAACTCGATCTGCTCGTGCTGATCCACACCCCACACCGCAATAAGAAAGCCGGAACTCGTCGAAGTATGGATCGCTGCATCGAACATGGACTTGATCCGTCTCGTGTGGTTATCGATCACAACAACGAGGAAACGATCGAGGAAGTATTGGCGAGAGGATTCTGGGCTGCCTTTACGATTTATCCGATGACGAAGATGGGGAACGCCAGAATGGTGGATATTGTTCGGCAGTATGGTAGCGATCGCATCATCGTCGATAGCAGTGCCGACTGGGGCATCAGCGATCCCTTAGCCGTTCCCAAAACCGCTCAACTCATGCTCAAAGAGGGCATCCCAGAAGCACAAGTCCGAGCCGTCTGCTACGAGAATGCTTTAGCCGCCTACAGCCAAACCCAACAAATGCAGGCAGCGGACTGGTTAGATGCGCCCCACATTGACCAAACCCAGCAATACAATGGCAACTCTGTTTTACGCGGACAGTCCCCCGGCATTCAATCGGTTCAAGACTATATTTTGATCGAGTAATTCTAATCGAATCATTCTGATTGAGCAAACGGAAAAATTCATGAATACAGCAAATCTCAGCGGTCGTCGCTGGTGGGCTTATCTCCAGCTCATGCGTCCGGCCAACATCGTCACCGCTTGGGCAGATATTCTCGTGGGCTGCGCCATTTCAGGCATAATAACCACAACGATTCCAGGTGAATCGCTGTCCTTGTCCTGGCAGGTTCCCCTGCTGCTTCCATCTCTAGAGAGCCTGCCTGTAAATCTGCCCTATCTGCTGTTGGCTACAACCGGATTGTACGGGGGCGGTGTCGTTTTGAACGATCTTTGTGATGCGGCGATCGACACCCAGGAACGTCCCGAACGACCGATTCCGAGTCAAAGAGCCTCTATGTCTGGCGCGATGATTTTGGCAAGTAGTCTGTTTGCGATCGGGATTGCGGCTGCTGCCCAGGTGACGCTCCTGAGTACAGTGATTGCGATTTGCATTGCGGTGGCTGCGGGAGTGTACAATGCGATCGCCAAACATCATACCCTCTGGGGGCCGTTGAACATGGGACTCTGCCGGGGTGGCAACTGGCTACTAGGAGTCAGCCTGGTTCCCAATATGGTGACCGAACGGGGATGGATGGCGCTGATTCCGCTGCTGTACATTGCTGCGATTACGGCCATTAGTCAGGGAGAGGTCTGGGGCGGACACAAGCGGACTGGGGCGATCGCACTGGCTTTACTCGGCATTGTGTTCAGCAGTGTATTAGCCTTAGCCATGCTGTCTAATTTTTATCTTCTCGCAGCTTTACCTTTTGTACTGCTGTTTGCAGTTCGGGTTCTTCCTCCCTTTATTCAAACGGCTCGTGAACCCGTTCCCGATCGCATTCGCAAAGCCGTAAAAACTGGCGTACTCTCTCTCATTCTCTTGGATGCTGCCGTGGCATCTGGTTTTGCGGGTGTGGGGTATGGGGCGATCGTTTTGTTGCTGCTGCCGCTGTCGATGGCATTGGCTCAACTCTTTGCCGTCACTTAATGGACTCATTCTATCAACTTGGAGAATTATGATCGCTCGTTCACAGCCTCTCAATTTATGGTCTGCTCCATCTGATCCTTTGGTCTTGGAACGGAAACTCAAACGGAATTTGAAACAGGAGTCTGAACAAGATTATTTACCTGCCATTCATCAACAGGTACAGGTTCAGTTTAACTACGCTGTTCACTTCACCCGAGGCTTGTTCCAAACTCAGAATCCCCTGCTGGCTGAAGCGATCGCCCCTCCTTCCAACCATCCACCCCAATCGATTCTAGCCGTGGTAGATGCAGGATTTTTAGAACACCGAAAGGGCTTTCTGGATCAAATCACACAATATGCGGAATTCTATTCATCCAACATCACGCTAAAAGCAGCACCCATCATTGTTCCGGGTGGAGAAGCGGCAAAAAATGATCCAAAGCATTTGGAAAAACTGCATCAGGAAATTAATGGTGTGGGGTTATGTCGCCATTCCTATATCGTGGCGATCGGCGGTGGCGCAGTTTTAGATTTGGTTGGCTATGCGGCGGCTACGGCACATCGGGGGATTCGCTTGCTTCGAGTCCCGACGACGGTTTTGGCGCAGAATGATTCGGGGGTGGGTGTCAAGAATGGCATCAATGCCTTTGACAAGAAAAACTTTTTGGGAACCTTTGCCCCGCCCTATGCTGTTTTTAACGATTTAGATTTCTTGAAAACTCTAGACGATCGCGATTGGCGATCGGGAATGGCCGAAGCGATCAAGGTTGCATTGATTAAGGATGCCAATTTTTTTGATTGGATTGCCGCCCATGCCCAGACTTTGGCTCAGCGAGATATGAACCAGATGCAGCATTTGATTTATCGTTGCGCTCAACTGCACCTGGAACATATTGCCCAGAGTGGCGATCCGTTTGAAATGGGATCTTCTCGTCCCTTGGATTTTGGACATTGGGCAGCCCATCGGCTGGAATACTTGACCTATTACCGATTGCGACATGGAGAAGCGGTAGCAATGGGCATGGCTTTGGATAGCACCTATTCGTATTTGATGGGCTTATTACCGGAAGCTCAATGGCAACAGATTATCTCAACGCTAAAGACGCTGGGATTTGCATTGTTTGTGCCTGAGATGATGGTTCGTGACCGGGTAGAGCATTCTCTGCAACCGAACCCATCGTTGTTCAAAGGACTGGCTGAGTTTCGAGAACATTTAGGGGGTGAGTTGACCTTGATGCTGCTGCAAGGAATCGGACAGGGTTTGGAGGTGCATGAGGTTGATTTTGAGAAGTATGAAAAGGCGATCGCCCTGCTCCAACCGGAGGTCATGGTATGAAACTGGCCGCACCCCAGCCCCTCCATCTCACCTACTGCTCCAATGTTCACCCCGGTGAAACCTGGGCTGAGGTGTTTGAAAATTTGCAGCAGTATGTTCTGCCCCTAAAAGCTCAGATTGCCCCAACCGCTTCTTTTGGCATTGGGTTGCGCCTTTCTCACCAGGCCGCAGAGCAGCTATTGCAGGATAACCATCTTGCTGCGTTTCACAGTTGGCTCCAGCAGCATCAACTCTATGTGTTCACGCTCAATGGCTTTCCCTATGGTGGATTTCATCAGCAGGTCGTCAAAGACCGGGTTTATGCCCCTGATTGGACTGAGCGATCGCGCCTTGACTACACGCTGAATTTGGCCAACATATTGGCGTCGATTTTGCCCGATGATATAGACGGCGGCATTTCGACGGTGCCGCTGTCCTACAAACCTTGGTATCCCACGGTGATGGGACGAGAAACCGCTTTGAAACAATGCTGTATTCAGTTGGCGATCGCCGTTGAACACCTGATGCAGATTCAAGCCATAACGGGAAAGATTATTCATTTGGATCTAGAGCCAGAACCTGATGGATTGATTGAAAATACAGCCGAGGTGATTGATTTTTTTGAGAACTGGCTATTGCCGATCGCAGGCGGCTACTTAGCAGAACGGTTGAACATTCCCCCGGCTGCGGCTGAAATCGAGCTTCTCACCCACATTTGCCTCTGCTATGATGTCTGTCATTTTGCCGTAGCCTATGAATCTCCTGGCTTTGTGTTTCGGCAACTGCAAGCGGCAGGGATTCAGATTGGCAAGATTCAAATCAGTGCAGCCCTAAAAGTCCAAGTCCCCCATAGGGCAGACTCCTGGGATGCGTTTCAGCGTCAACTATCACCGTTTGCCGAGTCTACCTATTTACATCAAGTGGTTGAACGGTGTCCAGGAAATCAGTTTCACCATTACCGAGATCTCAGCGATGCTTTGGCTCAGCAATCGCCACTACCGGGCTGTGAATGGCGGATTCATTTCCATGTTCCGATCTTTGAATCCGAGTATGGTGGGTCTGGCGATCGCCCCTTCCAATCGACCCAATCGGATATCCTGGAAACCTTTCAAGCCTTATCGTACTACGCTCATTGTAACCACCTGGAAATTGAAACCTACACTTGGGAAGTCTTACCTACTGCTCTAAAAACCGACCTCCTGACTTCGCTGCAACGGGAATATGAATGGGCGATCGCGCATCTTTTAAAGACACAACCTCCAAAAATACAACCCTCAAAAATACAATTCCGTTGAAAACGTAGGATGCGTTAGCGCAGACCAGTAGGATTCGTGACTCGGAAACCCGCACAACGGCCTCGCTCCTACCTTCCCCACTAAATGAGACCAATGACGAATTTCAAAAGCTCTGCTGATGCCTGTTTCATCCCTCAATCACCTGAAACGGCTGCGCTCCAGACTCGCCCGCGAATGAATTGCGGGCTATTAGGCAAAACCCATTGAAATGGGTTGAAAAGCATGTTTAGAGAGCTTTCCAGCCTCCGCAGTCCATTTTAATGGACTTTGGGCTAATAGCCCGTGATTCATCTACGGGCGGGCTTGAAGCGAAGTCAATTCAGGATCTTGTCGGCTTTACCTGAAGTAATCTATGCCCACTAGATGCGATCGCCTCCCCTTTTCTGTTATCAGCTCATGTTATTTGCTCAATAGTCGTCTGCGTAATAAAAGCTAGTTCATGCAAAGAACATCATGCAAAGAACCGTTGTCCTTAACGTGGTTGGCTTAACGCCCAGCTTACTGGGAGACTCCATGCCGTTTCTCACCGATTGGAGCAATCGTGGAAACCTGGCAACCATTCAACCGATTCTTCCAGCGGTAACCTGCTCGGTGCAAGCCACTTACCTGACCGGGAAAATGCCCAAGGAACATGGGATTGTGGGCAATGGCTGGTATTTTCGGGAGGAGTGTGAGGTCAAGTTCTGGCGACAGTCCAATGCCCTGATTCAAAGTCCAAAGCTTTGGGAAATGGGGCGATCGCTCGATCCGTCCTTCACCTGTGCTAATCTCTTCTGGTGGTATAACATGTATTCCTCCGTGGATTATGCAATCACGCCTCGTCCCATGTACCCGGCTGATGGCCGAAAAATCCCCGACCTGTATACGCACCCGGTCGAAATTCGATCGCAAATTCAAGCTGAATTAGGTTCATTTCCGTTGTTTCAATTTTGGGAGCCAGCCACCTCTATCCGCTCCAGTCAATGGATTGCCGATACAGCCCGATGGACAGAACAGCGCTATCAGCCCACGCTCAGTCTGGTCTATTTGCCCCATCTTGACTATGGTCTACAGCGCTATCCCCTGCAAAGCCAGAAGGTGCAGGAAGATTTGCGATCGATCGATCAGGTTTGCCAGGATTTAATCCAGTTTTACGAAGCGCGTCAGGTTCAAGTGATTGTCCTGTCCGAATACGGCATTGCCCCCGTCGATCGCCCCATTCACCTGAATCGAGTTCTTCGACAACAGGGCTTGTTGCAGATCCGCGAGGAGCTTGGGCTAGAACTGTTGGATGCGGGAGCGAGTCGAGCTTTTGCGGTGGCGGATCATCAGGTTGCCCATGTGTATGTAGCTGATCCTACGGATATTCCTAAAGTACGGGCGCTGTTGGAGGCCACGGAAGGGGTTGCAGAAGTGTTGGATGAGACGGGTAAGCAGTCGTATGGTTTGGATCATTCTCGGGCTGGGGAATTGGTGGCGATCGCGCAACCCAACGCTTGGTTTACCTATTACTATTGGCTGGATGATCGGTGTGCGCCTGATTTTGCCAGAACGGTCGATATCCATCGTAAGCCAGGGTATGACCCAGTGGAACTGTTCTTGAACCCTGCCCTGAAATTTCCACAGATTAAGATTGCAGCGACTCTGTTGAAACGACGATTGGGCGGGCGGGCACTGCTGGATGTGATTCCTTTGGACGCGAATCTAGTGCAAGGCTCCCATGGGCGCGTGTCGAAGATTCCGGATGAAAGCCCGGTGTTGATGACGCAACAGGCACAGCACTTGGAGGGAGGGGCGATCGCAGCAACAGAGGTCTGTTCATTGATTCTGCGGCATGTGTTCTAGCTGCCTAAAAAAGAAAATCTAATTTCAAGGAGGAGTGCGTGACGAAGTCACGCACTCCTCCTTGAAATCGGGGGTATGATTTCCTGAAAATTACCTTACAACCCAATGTGTAGAATCCGCCGCGCCAGTTGGTTCAGCGCTTCCCAGGTTTTATCACCGACGATTCCATCTGCCGTTAATGCAGAAGAGTGGAACTGGGTATCCGCCTGAAATGCTTTAACTGCGGCTTCGGTTTGGGAGCCAAAATCGCCATCCAATGCGCCAAAATAATAGCCCTTAAAGTTGAGTTCAACGGGCACCGCTCCTTGGAACTTGAGGACGGACTGCACTCGCCGGACATCTTCACTGTTGCTGCCCCGACGCAGAATAGGCTTGTTGACGGGTTTATTGGCATCTAAAGCCGCCCAGGTTTGCGGGCCGACAATACCATCTTGGCTAAGGAAAACCAGGAATTGATAGGCTTTGACCAGATCTTCGGTTTGTTGGCCAAAGATACCATCGACCTTCAGATCAAAGTTGATTCTCTGACGTAAGAGATTCTGCAATTCGGTGACCGCAGCACCTGTTGCACCACGAGCCAGGGTAATCCGTTGTACTTTTGCTTGCATGGGTAAATCATCCTTGATGATACTAAGAGTGACGTTATGGATACAGATTGAATTATTGTTTTGACAAAAGAGAATGATGCTGAGTGACATCTTCTCTTTGCCGCAATTCAGTCTGTGGTGTAACTTCTAGAATCATGCCAGGTTATTCGGCTTGCCACTATTCCCCTCATGGGTAATCCTCAAGTCGGGATTCATGATTGATAGAATGAATGGGTGTATGGCGCAGTACATCCGCCCCACACACCCATTCATCTCTAGATTCAACATAGCCTCTTCAGGTCAAGGGATCGCCCCAGGCATTGGCAGCGCTATTGGGGAACTTGCGATCCTTGGTATAACGTCCCTGGCCTTTACCCGGATCATCGCCTAGGAGGTTGACCTGATTGAGAATCCACTGTGCGGCTGCATCGAGTTGATTCTGGACACCCGCTGAAATCGTTCCAAATTCACCCTTTAAGATGCGGGGACGGAGTGCCAGGAGGAGGCCATTGGGGCCGTCTTTGAGGCGGTTGGCGATCGCATATTTATCCACCAGTGCCGGGAGATTGTTCACCCCTTTGAGCGGCACACCAGAGGGATTCGTCAACGGCTCATGAAGCACCGTGAACAGAACAATGTTAATCGCTTCCACTAAATCTTTATTTTTCACTTGATCAATTAACCCTCGCAAAATGCGTGTATTTTGATCCCAAATTCGGTAAATCATTGTGGGAGAACTAGGTGACTTGCCCTGTTCCTGTTCTAGTCGCTGAATTTCTTCAACGCGATACTTCATCGTGTGAAAGAGTTGGGGTTTGCTGCTGGGTACACCATAGACATGGAAACAGTCATGGTCAAAAAACTGGAGTGGACTTTGGTAGTCGCGATCGGCCTTCAAAAATTCTAGATTGATCAGCCCTACGAGAAACATGGGAACCTGACGAATCTTAGTAAAAAACTCGGCATCGAGTGGGTTGTAGCTCGGCAGTAAAATGATATCCGGATCAGCCAGAATGAGTTCCAAGCGATCGGGCGTGTACCCCCCATGCGGCCAATAATCCGGCGCATAGCTGTAGATTTCTCTTAGAGTGACATTGGGTTTATAAACGGGGAAGGCACAGCCAAATTCACTGTTAAATTTCGCTTTTCGAGATTGTCGAATCAGGCTATATTGACTGGAACCTTCGTAGCTCAAGGTCTGCCCGGTTGGGATCAACGCTTTGGCTTCGGGTTCGGTTTTAGCGCGGTAGGTAATGTAATCAACCAGTTTCATAAACTTGGCAATCAACCGCAGCGAATCTTTGTAGGGATAGCTGGCTCCATCCAGTTTTTTGATATCTTCTAAAATCTGATCCAGCACCGAAAGATTGCCGAAAGCAGGCTGAAGAATCTCTTGTTTGAGTTGATCCGACACTCCCGGATGCACCTGACAGCGAAACTCTCCTTGATTAGGCTGGTCGGGTGCGCCGCAGTGAATCCCTTGCTTAATGGCGTTAATATGGCGTCGAATGTTCAGAAAAACTTCAATCAGTTCAGGATAGTTAAAGTTGCCATTCTTGGCTTTTCGGGCGCGTTCTCGCAGGTCTAAATACATCGTCAGCGGATCTTGGACAAATCGCAGAACAAAGGGTTCGACCTGGATTTGATTGACCCGAATAAACTGGGTGCTGTGATGTCCCGGATGATCGGCAGCCAAGGGACAGGTTGTGACCGGATTCGGCGGATACTCTCGCTTGAATCCATAGCGAAATCCCAAACCCTTGAACAGTGCCCCTCCCGAGATCAAAACTTCCGGGGCGGAGTTCGATCGCTGCCGGGTGGTGATGGGGGCGATCGCTGGGGTATTGGTCGTTGGACTGTTTACAGTAGTTGTCGAGACAGTTGAGGGAGGGAGGTTTGACGGAACTGGGTTCGGTTGAGTCCGGGGTAAAGGAGCTGAATTCGATCGCCCCCTGGTCTTCTCATCCGGATCGCCCAATTGTAAAGATTCCAGTTCGAGTGCCATTGCACGGGTGTTCTTTTGGCGCGATCGCCCCCGTATCTCTTCTAGTTCCTGCGCTAGTCCCAGAATTGAACAATTTCTGAGTCCACTGGTGTCATAGTCATGGACTTCGGAGAGCGATCGCTGTTGTTCCCGCTTGCTCTTTAAGACTTCTTGCTCCAGGTCAAACCATCGATTACTCATTTTGTCCTTTTTCCTCGATTTAAGTCAGCTCAATTTTCATGACAACGGGCGTATGATCACTCAAAACAATACTGTCCAATGTTTTAAATTGCACTGAACCAGGAGTTACCGTCGTCCCTGCCTTGATGCGATAGCCAACGCGATCAAGCCACCCCAACTCATAATATCCAGTGCGTTTGGTACTTAGAGCCGAATTGCTGCCCACCTTGCCTCGGTAATAGCAGCCTTCTAGCATCGCTCGATTGGCGGCAATTTGCTCAGGCGTTCTTACCCCAGGGGTTAGCAGTTCGCCTGCCGAACCTAACATGCGAGAGGAAAGTCGTAAGCAGGCATTGTCCAGGGTTCGATCCTGATACGCCCGTTTGTAGGTGGGCAGCACGTCAAACCGAGGGAATGTAAATTGATAGGCGGTCACTAGAGGGGAATGGGAAGAAGCCAGCAGTTGGGTTCCGTTGAGAGTATCGTAATCCCACAACGCCCGTCGGCTGGCTGTTTGCCCCACCGCCGCCACCATATCATTCACCGTTGGCTTTGTTGCAATACCCATTAAGCGATAGTTTAGATCCCCCATGAAGAACAGCGCGTCGAATTGATTGGTGATATCGGTGTTGATGCCAGCCGGAGTGGTTGCGGTACTGCCGGTAATACTCTGAAGGAGTTTTGTAATTTGGCGATCGGTATTTGCAGCTTTGACGGGGCCATCTAAATGCGCTCCAATAAAACCGATCTTCTTGCCTTGGAACATGACTCGGGCAAAGGCTCCTCCTTTACATTTAGGGAACTTGCCATCCCGATATTCTCCCGAACCTTGATCAAAGACTTGAAGATTCGCGCTAGCTCCCAATGGGTTCCAGGTCGTTGACCGATTGGGATCTCGACTGATGACGAAATTCTTTCTGACCAAAACGCCCAAATGGATATAGCACTTGGTAGGGGGTTTGGTTGTTCCCATAAATGAGGGAGCAGATAAAAGCTGATAATCGGCAGGGAATTGCTCGGCAATTTTATGCGTCACAAATAGGCGTCGTGCTGAGAAGTAACAATCGGCTTCCTGTAGGGCAATGACGAGAATATCGGGCCAGTTTGCCTTCTGCGATGTGGGCAGTAAGTCCTGAATGAAGCTATTGAAAAGTTCACCTTTGGGAGCTTGATTTTCACAGTTCCAAGTGAGCATCCAGATTTTCATGGGAGAGGGAGTGGGGAGTGGGGAGTAGGGAGGGGGGGGAGCCTTTTTAGAAACTGAACTTTGCCATCAGCTTTTTATCTCTTAGCATTCTTTCTTTTTTAATCTTCATTCGCTTCTACCTCGGCTAACAGTGCCTTGCCAACTGGATTTTGGAGATAGGCGACATATAACGTCTTGGCTGGGGTTCCCTGACGAGTCATGGACAATTGTTTCTGCATAAACTGCTGATAGCTCTCCTGGTATTTCGCGCCTGAGTTCGGCATCTGGAAACTGGTCATATTGGTTGCCCAGGGATCATTGATCAACACATAGGTGCCCTCTGGCGTACCATCGCCATACACGCCCGTGATCACGCGGGCTCGACTGCCGGGGGGATCGGCGGCTACCCAGATAGGGCCAAAGGTATCCATAATGAGTTGGACAAAACTATCCACCGTCAGAGTCTGTGCGGGTTTTGTCGCCAATCCCCACACCTTGAAGAAATTAGGATCTTCTGTTTGTAAGGCGGACTTATACAAAGCCCACGGCCCTGCCCCCTGAGCCAATTCATTCAAATTCAAGGGCATCTCATCTCGCCAAGCCACCAGCATCGCCGCCGCCGCTGTCCAGGCTGAATAGGCTGTCTGTTGAGGAATTAAGGGCACTTCATAGCGCATATCAAAACTTTCGCCACTGCTGCCGCTAGTGGTGCCAAAGTTCTCCACGAGATCAGCCGTATCGAAATCAAAAGGGAGACTCCAAGCCTCATCAGATGCGGCATAGGCGATCGGCTCTGGAATGGAGAAAGGCGTTACCCATTGGGATCGAACATTGGGATCGGCTGAAGGCGAAGCAGGCGTTGTGGTGAAGGCCGTGGCTGTCTCCTGATCAAGGGCGCGATCGAACGCATCAAAGCGCTGCTCCAAAGAGAGCGTCCCCAGATCGAAGGCATTGGCATAGGCCATATTCTCGGTCATTTGATCAAACACCGCATGAGGCCGAGCCGGAGGCAAGGGCTCGGGTGCAGGCAGAGCTTGCGACTGAGCCTGTGCCACCGGAGGATAGGCGGGTTCTTCAGGAGGCGGTGAAGCCCCTCCCTCCTGGAATTTTGCGCCGCTCAAGATCGCCTGCAAATCTGCTGCAAAGGCCGCCACCTCGTCATCCGAAGGATCGACACTGAACTGAGAAGCAGGGGGCGGCACCGAAGGAACTAGATTGGGTTGGGAGGGATGCAAGGGCGGTGCTGGAGGATTTGCAGCGTTATTCACAGCGTTATTCACAGCGTTATTCGGGCCGAAGTTTGGCGGATCAACGTAGGCTCCCGGCGGAATCAGTGGCTCCAGTCGAGCAGGCTGATTGGCACCGGGAAATTGACTGGGCGAAACTCCAAAAGACTCCACCTCAAAAGCCGCAGACTCTTCTGGGTAACCATTAGACTCTACTCCAAAAGATTCCACCTCAAAGGCGATCGGGTCTTCGTAGGCATTAGAAAAAGAAAAAGCGTTGGCCGTATATGTATTCCCGTCATAGCGCAGTTCGATCGCCTCATCAAAATCAAACGCCATCGCCTGAACTTGAGGATCAGCCGACTTCTTGGGTTCTTCTGAGGAAGCTGGAGGCGGATCAGGGAACAACGATCGCTCCAAGTGAAAAAGACTGTTGTTACGAGGAAAAGTCATAGGAGGAGATAGGGAAATAGAAAGACAGGTCAGCAGAGATATGAGAAGGCGGTTAACAAGAGAAAATTATTATTTAGCGAACAATTGTTAACTGATCAAGAAAGAAGAAAGCAAAGAAGAATTTTTTATTCAAACAGTGTTGGACTTCCTCACCCATCCACCCATCCACCCATCCACCCATTCACTAATTTTGTAGCTTCATCCTCACGATCGCATACGGATCAAGCGCAATCTGAAGCTGACTGGAGGAATGCTGGAGATGATGGGACGGGATACGCAGACGGAGTTGGTTCTTGTTGGCATCGAGGACTTCCACGGCTTCGTTGTTGAGGACAGCGATCGGGTACTGGTCGAGGGAAGTGGCGATCGCCAAATTATCGCCTTCCAGGGTTAAAATCGTGTCTCCCTCGCTTTTGGCAACGCTGACTTTGGCAATGTTGGGGGGAATTTGTTTGCGGTGGGTTTGGTTAAGCAGATTGGCCAGTCCCTTGTAATCGACTTTGACTTTGTCGGTGACTTTTTCCAGGTCTACATTTTTCTCCTCAAGGGTGCGTCTCAGGTCTTCAGTGGATTGGATGCCGAGGCGTTTTAGCTCTTTGCGCTGGGGTTCGGGGATGTTGACTTCTTCGATGGAAATTTCATCACGGCTCATGGGACGACGGGTGACTTCGCGGATTTGGCTATCACGAATCGAACCCAGTTGGAAGGACACTTTGGAGGCTCCGGCTTCTCCAGGTTTAGCCGTGGTGAATTTGACCGTGTCGCCATCGAATTCGGGAAAAATTTGCAGATCGAGGGAAATGTCTTTGACCGTGTAGGTGAGTTTGCGATTCAGCCCTTTGACCGACAGCGTATCCTGAGCTTTGTCTAGCTCAAAAATGAGTGAATCCAAAAAGGATTCCAGGTTCCAGGCTGTGTTTCCCTTACTCGGCATTGTGCTTGACCTGCATTCTCAGAACCGATATGACGCTGGAGTAAAATTACGCTAGATCAATGGGCTGGATCAATGGGACTTTCTGTAAGACCGACCTCCTCATCCCGACTAATTCGCAGTTTCATTTGGTGAAAGATGGGCAGAAAGGTGGTTTCAGTGCGTTGGGTTGGGGGTGATCCAGTGAGATGGACTTGACCCTGGTCATCCACTTCGATATAGATTTCTACAGGCATATCAATGTCTACCTGTTCAATGATTTGCGCCATGCCAGAGGTGGGATCGGCGATCGCCATTTCCGTATCCACCAGTTCCCAGATCAGTTGATGAAAGGGAAGACGCAGATCGTTGACTAAAGCATGATCCAGGGCATCATTCTCTGAATCTTCTGGACTGGAAGGTTGTTCCAGATTTTCAGGATTTACTACTTCATCAGAAGTATTCAGCGTATCATCCTTCATCCGTGTCCTCCTCGTTCTTCTTTTTGAGATTGACGGGGTAAACGGGCGCTGTCTTGTCAAAGATGACTTTCATGCCGTTGAGCAAAATGGGTTTTGCGGAAAAGGCGTAGTTAAACTCTGTGTCAAGCTGAGGAAATAGGGTCTGGGCTTGGCTCAGTGCGGCTTCTTCGGAATAGGCATAGGGTTCGGAATAAGTGTAAGGTTCGGCGTAGGGATCGGTGTAGTCGTCCATGTGTTTTAAATTCCTAATTTATGTGGCTCGAACTCCAATGAAATGGGTGATAGCAGGCATGGGAAAGCGGACGATTTGTTCGGAGAGTTCGGTGATATGACCATTTTTATTGACCTTCATCGCTTTCTTCAAAACCACCTGCTGTAATTTCACCTCCGGGTAAATCCACAGTGCGACACTTTCACCGCTGCTGCCTTCAAACTCAACCTGCGATCGCGCCGCATGACTAAATCTGGCCTGAAACTCAGGAGCGCTGAGAGCCTTTAACTGAGCAGGTTCCAGGGGCGGTTGTTTCGAGATTTGCCCTAATAGCGTGTTGAGTTGGGTTGGGTTGGTCATGAGTCCGGATTTGAGGCGGTTGGATTGTTGAGTGCCTTTGGTTTCCAGGGTTTGGATCAGGGTTTCAATGCGGGCATGTTTGGGCTGGTCGCCTTCCAGGATGAAATAGTATTTGCAGTCCATTTTGATGCGGCGCACCGATTTGGAGAAGCTGCCTTGCCAGACTTTATGCCAGTAGGGGCGAAACTTATCGACATCGTTGAGGGGAATCACTTCAGCACTGCCTTCAATGCGATCGAAGCAATAGTCACCCACCAGGGTGATCAGTTGGCTCATGCTGGTACCCAGGTTGATTTTCTCCTGTGTTTTTTTGGATTTTCCAGACCAGACGAGCGTCACACAAACCAGATATTCTTCGTTGAGGGGGAGCGATCGCAACTGTTCCACCGCTAGTTGAGGTACAACGGTC
Organism: Oculatellaceae cyanobacterium Prado106; assembly: GCA_025454315.1. Lineage (GTDB taxonomy): Bacteria > Cyanobacteriota > Cyanobacteriia > Elainellales > Elainellaceae > Prado106. The sequence continues at coordinate 1,305 of JALOOP010000094.1, read as the reverse complement.
AATGCTCCGGTCGTAGCCTGTTCAACGGGATATTTTTCGTCGATCAGAATTTCCAGGGTGGCTGGATTTTTGACGAGGAGTTCCAGGGTGGCGTTGCGGATGGGGCGAGGGGTGGTGAGGCTGAGGGGGAAGGCGATCGCCCGATCCTGGTGATAGAGGAGGCGCGATCGTCCGTAGAGCGTGAGTAAAGACAGTTCTTCAAACTTGAGTTTGACGGTTTCCACGCGCTGATACTTCAGTGTTGATGGAGGGGCAGCCAGACTTAAACTCATGCCTTGAAACATCTGGTTAATATCGCCCGCTGTCGTCTGCTTAGGCATCAGCTTTTCCAGATGGCTAAAGCGTCGCTGTTCGGATTCTTGCACCATACTCCCAACTTGCTTTAAACCATCCGTCACCGTGCCCATGAGTTTATTCACAGGCATATTGTCCATTAAGGTTTTCAGCGTTTCAGGGTTGAGGGCTTTTTCCAGGAGCGGCATCAAAGCAGGGAGCGCAGTTAACAGGGCAGCAGGAATCGCCATCTCATGGACATACTGCGGCGGCAAATCTAGGGCATAGGCGGTGCTGTTGAGCGTTTGTTCGGTTTCGCTGGGGATGCGGGGGTGCGATCGCGGACTGGAATCTGGGTTGTCTGTCCAGGGCGATCGCCGAGTCGAACGGGAATTCTCTTCGGCTGATTCGAGGGAATCACGCTCTGAGCCGTTTCTGGAATAGGCCAGGGCATAGGATGAGGCGGTCAGGGTCGGCAAAGGACGGGAGGCAGCACTGGTGGGCAGCGGCGGTGCGGTCAGGGTCGGTAAGGGCGGCAGAGAGAAGGATTGAGCTAATGCGGTGGGTGGAGTTCCCGCGACGGCTCCAGCCAATTGCTGCAACAAAGCGGTCATACTATTTCCTGGCACACCAGCGCCAGGTGCGGCTCCACCTGCACCTCCGGCCTGCTGTAGGAGGGAGGCAATCAGTTGGGCGGTGTTGGGATTGGAGATGGTTTGCAGTAGGGTGTTGCCTATTCCACCTGGGGCTGGCGGTGCGCCGCCTTCGGGAGTGGGTGTGGCTCCGGCAGCACCGCCCGTGACACTGCTGATGATATTGCCAACCAAGGGCAATGCGGTGGGCAGAACATTGGCAACAGTATTGGCAATTTTGGGAAGAGCCGTTTTGACTGCCGGGAGGATCTTGGGAATCATCGCGCTGATGGCTCCCAGGAACATCGCTGAGCTAATCGGGGGTTCTTCGCGGTAGCTAAACGGGACGACTTCAACTGACGGTTTTTCCATGGCGCGCTCCATACTCCAATCTCGATTC
>JALOOP010000093.1 GCA_025454315.1 Oculatellaceae cyanobacterium Prado106 | reverse complement strand
ATTGCCCACCAGAGCCGTGGTGGAGCCAAAATTGGCCACCCGAAACTCACCGCCTAGGGCATTGCCATTGCTGTCGTAGCGTCTTCCATAGACATCTTCGCCAAAGACGGTGCCTTCGTCGTTTACCCAGACCACGACAAAGCTACCGTCCCCAGCCATGGCCACACTAGCCGTCCGCTGACCCCGATTTGTCGTTTGGTTAATTTGAAATTCACCGCCCTGTTTTGCCCCTGCGGCATTGAAACGCTGCCCATACACACCCTCAACAGACTCTCCCAGACAATGACAAAACTGCCATTGTCCGCCATGGCTACAGTGGGCTTGAGCTGGTTGTTGATGATCGTTGTGTTGACTGCAAACTCGGCTGTAACGGCTGCACCGCTTTGATTAAAGACGCGCGCATAAATCCCATCTCCTGGATCTAACGGGTCAAAGTTTGCGTCGATTTGGTTTTGGGTCACCCAGGTCACGACAAAGTTGCCGTTACTGGAGGTGGCAACGGAGGAATTAAACTGATTATTCAGGGCAAAATGTTCGGCTGAGCCATTGATTCTAAACTCATTGCCGATTGCTGTGCCGTTGGGCTGAAAAATCCGGGCATACACATCCCAGGCATCTCCAGGAGAGAGGGGGTCGGGGTTATTATCCGACCAGGTGATAATATAGTTGCCGTTGTCCAAAAGCGCGATGGAAGCCGCAGTTTGGTTCCCCCGATTGTCGGTGTCTACCTGGATTTCGGCACTGGTTGGGACACCGTCTTTATCAAAGAAGCGGACATAGGTGCCCAGGAGAGCCGATGAGGTTTCATTGTTTGCTTCACTGGTCCAGGTGACCGCAAAACTGCCGTCGGCGGCCATGGCGATCGCCCGCATAGGACGATTCTGCGAACTTGCTCCAGAAATGGGGGCTGAGGTGACTTGCTCCCCATTTATAAAGGTATTGACTTGAGTAATCGGAGTATAAGGATTCGCTGGCATGGGAGGACTCTCGCTGAGTTGCGGATGCTGGAAGAAATGATGATTCTTCACAAGAGGCTACCCAATTGATGCAAAACGTTAGCAAATGCTACTTTCGGGGGATTTGGCTTCGGTAATTGTTCTGAAGTGGGGGAGTGGGGAGTGGGGAGTAGGGGAAGGGGGAAAGGGAAGGGCAAAAGGGGAAGGGCAAAAGGGGAAGGGGGAAGGGAGGGGCGATTGCTTTTTTGAGCAGGTCTTATGGGGAATGAGGTGAGAGATCTAAGGTTTGGAATTTGAGCTAGACCAGCGCACCAAACCTGGAAGGGGAAAGCGAAAGAGGGGGAGAGTATTAGAGTTTTTTGGGAAATCGATCGAGGAGGGCGGCAGGTGTAATCCCGAGATCATCAAAGAATGAATTCAACGCCACCCTCATCCACCCCACTCCCCACTCCCTACTCCCTAATTTGCGATAAAATAAAACGCTATGCTGCTGTACCTGAAAAGACGATGAAACATACGCTCTCTGTGCTGGTGGAGGATGAGTCTGGAGTTCTGTCCCGGATTGCAGGACTCTTTGCGCGTCGGGGTTTTAATATTGAAAGTCTGGCGGTGGGGCCTGCGGAACAGTTGGGCATCTCGCGCATCACGATGGTGGTTTATGGCGATGATGCGGCGATCGAGCAGGTGACCAAGCAACTCTATAAGTTGATTAATGTTCTGAAGGTTCAGGATATTACCGAGGTGCCCTGCGTGGAGCGGGAGCTAATGCTGCTGAAGGTGAATGCCGGAAGCTCAAATCGCTCTGAGATTATTGAACTGTCTCAAATTTTCCGGGCGCGGGTGGTGGATGTGGGCGAAGATTCCCTGACCTTGGAGGTGGTGGGCGATCCGGGGAAAATGGTGGCGATCGTCCAGGTGCTGAACCGCTTTGGGATTCGCGAAATTGCTCGAACTGGAAAGATCTCGCTGGTGCGGGAGTCTGGCGTGAATACGGAATATCTCAAGTCTCTGGAAGCTCGGCTGTAGAATTCGGGGCTAGACTAGAAACCTTTATTGGAGGGATTAACGGTGAACGATAATTCTGAAAATCCCCAAGGGGCAGACGCGAAGGATCAGTTCTTCAATCCTCGGGGCAGTTATCGGGGGGAGTTTACGCCGGAACAGCTTGCGTTTAATGCCAATCTGCAGGAATTTGCCAATCGGGTTTCGATTCTCTGTAACCTGGAGACAGGGGGGCGGATTCCGGCGGATGAGGCGTACCGGGAAATTAAACAACTCTGGAAGCAGCTTAAGGAATCCAAAGAAGAATTTCTGGATGCGGAGAAGCCTCCCCGCCCTGAACTGCCTCCCGATGAGTAGGAAATACCCCATACTGTGCCCCCATCCTATGTCAAAGTCTGTTAGCCCTACGGCCACGCTGCTGATTTCCTGTCCGGATCAGCGGGGATTGGTGGCCAAGATTGCCAACTTTATTTACTCGAATGGTGGCAATATTATCCATGCCGACCAGCATACGGACTTTACCGCAGGTTTGTTTTTGACTCGGATTGAGTGGCAGTTGGAGGGGTTTAATCTGCCGCGCGAGATTATTGGGGCAGCGTTTCAGGCGATCGCCCATCCCCTCCAAGCCCAATGGCAGCTCCATTTTTCCGATGCCATTCCCCGGATTGCCATCTGGGTCAGCAAACAGGATCACTGTCTCAATGATTTGCTTTGGCGACAGCGGGCGGGGGAACTGGCGGCAGAAATTCCGCTGATTGTCAGTAACCATCCGCAGTTGGAGGCGATCGCCCAACAGTTCAACATCGACTACCACCACCTGCCCATCCAGGCCGACACCAAAGCCGCCCAGGAAGCCAAACAAATTGAGCTACTGCGGCAGTACAAGATTGATCTGGTGATTTTGGCCAAGTATATGCAGGTGCTGAGCGCTGACTTTGTGGCGCAGTTTCCTAACATTATTAATATTCATCATTCTTTTTTGCCCGCTTTTGCGGGGGCGAATCCCTATCAGCGAGCCTATGAGCGTGGGGTCAAGATTATTGGGGCAACGGCGCACTATGTCACCCAGGATTTGGACGAGGGGCCGATTATTGAGCAGGATGTGGTGCGGGTGAGTCACCGCGATCAGGTGGAAGATTTGGTGCGGAAGGGGAAGGATCTGGAGCGGGTGGTGCTGGCAAGGGCGGTGCGGTTTCATCTGCAAAACCGAGTGCTGGTGTATGACAATCGAACGGTAGTTTTTGGATAGTTTGGGCAATGGGTAGCCTGAATAACATCTAAATTTAATCATTTCCGTGCTTTTACATAGAATATTCTGAGGGTTTGGTGTCCTGGGAGTGGATTACACTGCTAGGAGAAGGATTGGGTTGTCAAGCTTACTAGGAAATGTTCATGTCACAGTCGTTGGTTCGTGTTTGTATCATTTTGGGCACCCGCCCCGAGGCCATTAAACTGGCTCCTGTGATTCGTCAGTTTCGGCAGCATTCTGGGTTTAAGACGCAAGTCGTGCTGACGGGGCAGCATCGGGAAATGGTGGAACAGGTGATGCAGTTGTTTGACCTGGAGGCGGATCATGACCTGGCGATTATGCAGCATGGACAAACCCTGACGGACATTACCTGCCGCAGTATTCAGGGCTTGGAGAAACTGTTTCAAACGCTGAAGCCCCAGTTGGTGATCGTGCAGGGGGACACGACGACGGCATTTGCGGCTGCGATCGCCGCCTTTTACCAAAAAATCCCCGTTGGCCATGTGGAAGCAGGACTCCGCACCGACGATATCTACAACCCTTATCCCGAGGAGGCCAACCGCCGACTGATTTCCCAGGTGACCCAGCTACACTTTGCACCGACGACGCTTTCGGTGGAAAACTTGGAGCGATCGGGTGTCACAGGTCAGATTTATAACACGGGCAATACGGTGATTGATGCGCTGCTGACGGTGGCCGATCGCCATCTCGACTGTCCCATCCCCGGTCTGGACTGGGATCAGTTCCGGGTCATCCTCTCCACGGTTCACCGTCGCGAAAACTGGGGCGAACCGCTGCAAGATATCGCCCAGGGCTTTCTCCGGGTGCTGGACAAGTTCCCCGACACAGCGCTACTGCTGCCCCTACACCGCAATCCCACTGTCCGCGAACCGCTGCAAGCCATTCTGGGAAACCATCCCCGCGTCTTCCTCACCGAACCGCTGGACTACGGCGATCTGGTCAGCGCCATGCAGCGCTGCTATTTATTGTTAACCGATTCAGGTGGGCTGCAAGAAGAAGCGCCCAGTCTGGGCAAACCCGTGCTGGTGCTGCGCGAAACAACCGAGCGCCCGGAGGCGGTGATGGCGGGAACAGCAAAACTCATTGGCACTGACCTTATCGTGCGATGGCGAATGCGGTCAATCCTTTTGGGGATGGGCATTCATCGGAGCAGATTGTGCAGATTGTGGCTCAGCATTTTGGTCTGGTGGGGGAGGGATAGGGCGATCGCAACTAATCTCAACCAACGGGACAGAGGAGGCAGATGTGGCACCCGAGACGATGGGCAAGGTCTTCACTGAAGTCACTGTGATCAATCGCACTGACCAAGTTCTCTTTGAGGACGGCACCCTTACGGCAGATCAAGTCCGGTCGATTCAGCTTGAGCATGTCCTGGTTGTTCCCCGTGTCACAACGCTCTGCTTGCCGCCTGACCTGATCCAACAGCTTGGCCTGCGATCGCTTCGGGAAGTCGATATATCGACAGCGAACGGATTCCAGACTACGCGCATCTTTCGAGATGCGACCCTGTCTCTGCATGGTCGAGAGGGTACCTTTGAGTGCATCGAATCGCCGGGGCATCCGCTCTTGGGAGGCGTTCCCTTGAGGATGTTGGGGTTGGAGCCGGATTGGCAGAATCAGGTGTTGAGGGTTTTGCCGGAGCGATCGCCCGATACCTATTTGACGATTCTGTAACTCTTAAATTGCATTAGTTCAGCAGTCAATAAACCAGTACAATAGCTCTAAATTGCTTGTTGCAATAAGGTAGGAAGTCCTATGACTTGGTTGACGGCTGAGCAATTCGATTCTTTGTTGCCTGAAAAGGTCGAAATTTTGAGCGATGAGCCAGAAATGGAAAGTTCTCTGCATTATCTGCAACTCCAGATTTTGGTGACAACGTTGGAGTGGCTGTGGCGCGATCGCAACGATTTTTTCATTGGCGCTAATCTCACCGTTTACTATAGTCGCCAGCAGCTTAAAAAGCGCGACTTCAAAGGCCCCGACTTTTTCCTGGTGAAGCAGACCACCAAGCATCCTCGGACTTCCTGGGTCGTCTGGGAGGAGGAGGGGAAATATCCCAATGTCATCATTGAACTGCTTTCAGATTCAACCGCTGCGGTCGATCGCGGCTCCAAGAAAGAACTCTATCAAAGTCGGTTCCAGACTCCGGAGTATTTTTGGTTTTCTCCGATGACGCAGGAGTTTGAGGGGTTTCGGTTGGTGAATCGGGAGTATGGGGCGATCGCACCTAATGAGCAGGGCTGGCGGTGGAGTGAGGAGTTGGGTTTGTATCTCGGTGTTTGGGTGGGGCGGTTGCGGTACTTTACGGCGTCTGGAGAATTGGTGCCGACGCCGGAGGAGGCCGCTGAACAGGAAATTGAGCGGGCGGAGCAGGAATTTCAGCGGGCGGAGCAAGAAGCTCAACGAGCCGATCGGGAATTTCAACGGGCAGAAGCTTTGGCGGCGCAGTTGAGAGCTTTGGGGATGGAACCGGAGAAAACCTCTGAGAATTCTTAGGTCGAGTGCGGATTGGTGGCGCATTCGGCTGAATGATACTATGGCAAGTCATTGAATTTCGGTTGCCTGGACAATCTGGGGAGTCAGGCGATCGCAATTGATGAGACAATTCTTTAGAACTAGAATCTTGAGAATTTAGACTCTTAATTAGAAGTTGCGAACGAGATCTTGGCAGTTTTCTGTCCTTGAAAATTTACGGTACGAGAGTACAGGCTTACCTAGAACTTTCCAATGCTGCTGTAATCAGCTACAGTGTACTGTTGACATAACTCTGGTTTGTTATGAGTAAGGAATTGCAAAAAGTTTACACAACCGCCTGGGAATCTGAGGCTTCACTCCCCGAAAATAATAGCCACAAAAAAATGCTCAACTTTATTGGTGAGCAGAAGCGAGTCCTAGATTTCGGCTGTGCAACCGGCTATCTGGCTCGGCTACTTACCCAACGAGGTTGTCAGGTTTTTGGGGTAGAAATCAGTCCGGATGCGGCGGCGATCGCAGAGCAGTTCTGTGAAAAAGTATCGGTCGCTGACCTAGACTTTACTTCTGCGGCGGAAATTTTTCCTGATGAGAAATTTGATGTAGTTGTCTTTGGCGATGTGTTGGAACATCTCCGTGATCCTTGGAAAACCCTGGAGCAAGTCAAGTCGATTCTCCATCCCGATGGATATGTAGTGGCATCGATTCCCAATATCGCTCATGGTGCCATTCGGTTGGCGCTTATGCAAGGACAGTTTGATTACGAACAGCAAGGAATTTTAGACAATACGCACCTGAGATTTTTTACGCGCAAATCTGTTGAAGACTTATTTGAAAGCACTGGATACTTAATTAATAGCTTCGATCGCACTATTACTCACATTTTTTCTCCCAGCGATGTAATTCCTCAACTGAATCGCGAGGAATTTTCTCCAGAGGTTATTCAGCATATTGAATCTCAGGCGGATTCAGAAACTCTCCAGTTTATTATTCGAGCCTATCCAACAACTTTAGAAGGGCAGTTAATTGTTCTACGAGAGCGCTGTACGCGACTCACGACAGAGCAAGAGAGTCTCAAGCGTCAGATTGAAAGGCAAGAGGCCGATCGCCATCTTCTGCAAGAGCAACTTCAGCAAAAACAAGCCGAATTCGAGCAAGTTAGCCTACAACTTGAACAAACCCAGTCCCACCTTCATCAGACCCAATCCAAAGTTAAGCAAACCCAGGCAAGTCTAAAACAGGCTCAACTTCAATTGAAACAAGCCCATGAGGCTCTAAAGCACTCACAAACTGACGTGGCCGCTGCTCAAGATCAGGTGAATCAACTGAAAACTCGCCGACAGGAAATCCTGGAGCGATTGCAGCGTGTGCGGGGACGGTTGCAGCGATCGGAAGCTGCCCAGCAACATGCTGAGGCCGAAGTGATGGCAATGAAAACGAGCAAGTTTTGGAAGCTGCGATCGGCATGGTTCAGGGTCAAGGGAATTTTTGGCCTGCGGGAAAATCCTTTTCCTGAACTGGCGATCGGTTCTCTGGTTGAGGCTCCTGTGGAGTTGAAAGAATCTGCACCACTAGTGCATTCTGGAACACAGCCACAGCCAGTACAATCTGCTCCCATTCCCTACGATGCTCACGTAGCCTACCAGATTTGGATAAAGCACCATACGCCAACCGCATCGGATTTAAAAACCTATGCGAACATGGTGCGGGTCTTCGCCTATCATCCGTTGATTAGCGTAGTTATGCCCGTCTACAATCCGCCGATCGCGTTTCTCCGGGCTGCCATTGAGTCAGTTATCCAGCAGGTTTACCCGCATTGGGAGTTTTGTATTGCAGACGATGCTTCTCCCAATCCCCAGGTGCGGCAGGTGCTGGAGGAATATGCTCGAGCGGATGAGCGGATTAAGGTGGTGTTTCGGGAAGAGAATGGACATATCAGCCGATCGTCCAATTCTGCCTTGGAAGTGGCAACTGGAGAGTTTATTGCGCTGTTGGATCATGATGATGTGCTGGCACCCGAAGCCTTATATGAGATGGTGCTGCTGCTGAATCAGCATCCTGAAGCGGACATGATCTATTCTGACGAAGACAAAATTGATGAAGAAGGACAACGCAAGTATCCCTTCTTTAAACCAGATTGGTCGCCTGATAGCTTTCTATCGCGGATGTATACCTGTCACCTAGGGGTTTATCGGCGATCACTAATCACCGAAATAGGTGGGTTTCGTGTGGGCTATGAGGGTAGTCAGGATTACGACTTGGTTCTACGTTTCACCGAAAAAACCAACAAGATTTTTCATATTCCCAAGATTCTTTACCACTGGCGCATTCATGAGCAATCTGCATCCAGTGGCGCAACGGCAAAACCCTATGCTTACATCGCGGGACAACGTGCGTTAGCCGATGCCATCCAAAGACGGGGAGAACCAGGGCGGGTTGAAGGTGTACCCAATTTTCCGGGACACTATGTTGTTCGGTATGACATTCAATCGTCTGATTTAGTCAGCATTATTATCCCAACCCGTGACTTAGGGCATCTCCTCAATCAATGTCTAGAATCCATCTTTGAGAAAAGCACCTATCCTCACTATGAAGTGATTGTCGTTGACAATGGTAGCACCGAACCCTATACCGAAAAGGTTATCAACACCTGGCTGAATCGAGAACCCGATCGTTTTCGCTGTTATACCTACAACATTCCGTTTAACTACTCCAAGATTAATAACTTTGGTGTCAGTAAAGCGAATGGCAAATACCTAGTATTTTTGAATAATGATACGGAGATCATTACCACGGATTGGTTAGAAGCTCTGGTAGAACAGGCACAGCGACCCTCCATTGGGGCTGTTGGTGCAAAACTTTTGTATTCAGACAATACCATTCAACATGCTGGGGTAGTGATTGGTCTGGGGGGCTTTGCTGGACATGGACATCGCTATTTTCCCGATGGTGAAGCGGGCTACTATGGCACCGCCATCAGCCCAACGAACTTCTCTGCCGTGACGGCAGCTTGTTTAATATGTCGGCGTGAGGTTTTTGATGCAGTAGGTGGTTTTGATGAAGAGATGCCTGTGGCCTTTAATGACGTTGATTTCTGCCTTAAACTCACTCAGGCAGGGTTACGAAACCTCTGTATTCCCCATGTTGTGCTCTATCACTATGAATCGAAAAGTCGCGGTCTGGAAGATACCCTCGAAAAACAGTCTCGTTTCCAACATGACAGCCAGATGATGGTCGATCGCTGGCTCGACTTCGTTGAACAAGATCCCTGTTATAGCAAGCATCTCACCCTATCTCACAGTGATTATCGCATTCGAGAGCAATCGGGTGATGCGGAGCAACTGCAATTAATGATGAAACTGAAACAATCACAGAACACCTTAAAACGAGTCCGAGGTCGTCTACAGGAAACCCAAGGTGCATTAGAGGATTCTCAAAGACGTATCGAAGCAATGAAAACTAGTAAGTTTTGGAAACTCCGGGGTCTTTGGTTTAGTGTGAAAAGAAACTTAGGGGCAACAACTTCAGCAGAAAATGAGTGAAACAATGGAAGGAATGACTCGTCTCGAAAAGATATTAGCCTGCATTGATGTTCGTACTCAAGTGGGACTGGAGGTTGGGCCGTTATTTAACCCCATTGTCACCCGTGATATGGGACAAATTTATTACATTGACCATGCGACAACTGCTGAATTGCAGGTGAAGTATGCGCACGATCCTAATGTGGACATTCACAAAATTGTGGATGTTGATTATGTTTGGGGAAAAGAAACCCTGCCTGAACTTGTGGGCAAAAATACACCCTTTGACTACCTAGTGGCTTCTCATGTCGTGGAACATGTCCCAGACTTTATTGGCTGGCTTCAGGAAATCCATGCGGTACTAAAGGTTGGTGGTATTTTATCTCTTATCATTCCTGATAAACGCTACTGTTTTGATTATGACCGTCAACCTACACAAGTCGCTGATGTCGTCGAGGCGTTTCTTCTACACTCACGCAAGCCTTCTCCACGGCAGGTCTTTGAGCATTTTACGTCTGCTGTGACGTATGACGGAAACATTGTTTGGGACAGTAGTACCCTCGTTGATTCACAGAAGTTACAACGCATTCACTCGCCACAAGATGCCTGGGAATTAGCTCAGCGATCGCTCTTCACAGACCAGTACATTGATGCCCATTGTTGGGTCTTCACACCACAATTTTTCTTCGATCTCCTGCGATCCTTAATTCAAATGAATTTGCTAGGCTTTAAGGTGGAGCAATTCTATGAAACAACAGGATGCGAATTTTATGTCAGCTTGAAGACGTTAGATCTGCAGAAGATGTCAGTGAGCGATCGCCAGTCTCTCCAACTCGCCAGTCTTCCCTCTCATTTTGAGGCAACAGATTCGCCACCGCTCATACCACTGCCGTCTTGCGAAACCCATCTCACTCCCCAACAGATCCAAAAGCTTCAGCGCAAAACCGACAACCAGGCCAACAAAATCCAACGACTAACCCTACGCTTAGAGGAAGCTCAACAGCAGATCAATACCCTGCAGAACTCAAGATCCTGGAAAATCACTGCTCCCCTCCGCTGGATACAGCAGCAAGCTTTCAAGCCTCAACATAAAGCATGAATATTCCATCGTTGCTATGGATTATCCTAGCCACCCTCATGGGGTGGTGGCTGATTCTACCCACAGTGAATACGCTCAAATTGCCACTAGGGAAAACCTTCGGCATCATCTCCCATATGGTTGAACTGGGAAGGAACCCATCGACCAATATTGCCATTTATTTGCTGCTCATTCTGATTCCTAACCTTTTGATTCTGGGTTTTCTTTCCTTTCGCGACCGCCTCAAGCGGCTATTCATGCAGCCTTGGCAAAAACTTACACAATTTCTAACTCATCCGCGTATTCTGCCTATCCTGGTTTCCTTGCTCCTCTTCGTATGGGTCGTTAATATTACCGCTCCTACTCCGGAGTTTGCCTTGGGCTTTGCCAAAGATAGCTTCCATTTTGGCGAGAAAATTGGCCTTACCCCAGCCTATCTACAGGCTCCCCATACCTTTTTTCAGCAAAATTATATTCTGATTCATGGCTTTGGTAAGAATGTGCTTCCTGGTCTAATTGGGCGGTGGTTGGGTGGTGAGGATGGGAGTATTGCCTTTACGATTTATGTAGTGTATTTGCAGTCTTTGTTAGCGGTTGCCTTCTCATTCTTGATTCTTTACGAGATCGCCATTTTCCTGGCTCCTCAGCGCCGATGGTATGCCTTGATAACGTTGAGCCTGGTATATTTCTCGCTGCATGGCATTGTTTTTAATCTGATCGATCGCGACACTCTGTTCATACTCCAAGCTTATTTAACTCTGCGCTGGTTGCGATTCAGCCAGACCAAATGGCGGTCTGAGGAAACCCAAGAAAAACGCTTATCTCCTCGATTTCTCTATCCTTTCTGGATTGCCTTTCTACTTCCTCTTAATATTCTTTATGTGTATGACCGTGCTGTCTATTCTATTGCAATCCTTGTCTGTTCACTGGTTTACTTGTTTATTACAACTGATAAAGGTCAGTGGGTTAGAACAGGCATGGCTACCCTCGCAGGACTTTTCAGCGCTTCTCTCCTAATCTCGCTAAGCTTTGGAGTGGAGGTTTTACCCAATGCAATCGGTCAAATTCGCTATTGGTCGAAAGTCAGCGGATTGTTCACTGCTTTGCCTTACCCTTCTATTGAAATCTCGGTGAAGTCACTCATCAATTGGCTTCCCATCTTTCTGCAATCCCTTACCCTGAGCTTATTTTGCTTGTCGTTACGAGAAGAATGCTTCATTGGGGACAAGAAATTCAAAACCTTCCTTTCAGAGCATTATTTGCCGCTGTTTTTATTCCTAAGCGCCATTTTTTATATGAGAGTGGCACTCGGAAGAAGCGATGGTGGACATTTAATCAGCCCTGGATTCTTTGCGATTTTTGCCTTTGTCTCACTGGTTGTGCATATTTTCTCTAAACGCCAACTTTATCAAGGTTCCTGGCAAACTCTCTTGGTCTGTAGTCTGATTGCAACCTGTTTGTTCAATATGAATGGCGTGTTGGCGGCAATCAACCTCCAGCAACTTACTCGCTATCCTGGCCAGGTTCAGGCTATGCTCACCCCTACCAATGATCAACTCGTTGCCGCCGATCAGTCGCTGGTTGTGAAACGGTTGGAGCGCAGATTCAAATCTCAATCTTGTTTCTACTCTCTCACCTCAGAAGGATTATGGTACGAACTCTTAGATAAGCCCCCTTGCTCTCGTTATTGGTACCTAATTTATGCAACAACACCGGATACACAAGCGGAAGTTATTCAGGATTTGCAGATAACGAAACCCCGAGTTATCCTATATTCCGGCGGTTTTGGCGATGTATTAGATGGTATTCCCAAGGAGGCATCCCATTTACCGGTTCATCAATATGTTTGGCAGCACTATCGCCCTTGGCGAACTGTTCAAGGTCGCTGGTTCTGGATTCGTCGTGGGGGAAACTCGAATTTCACGAATCTTCTAGTGCCCCAGCCGAATGCAGTAAAGGGCAATTTTGATGAGATTTCTCAAACCTTACCGCCTTCGTTGAAACTTGTAGCAAGAGGATGGGCGGCAGGTGAAATGGGGGGAAGCGCCCAAACCTCCACTCCGCCCGAATCTGCGACCAATCCGCAAACAACGAGCCAAAAAAATGTTATTCTGCTGACAGCAAATCCTGTGGATCATCCCGAACAAATCTTGCCGATTAATGTGGGACAAACCACTCTGGATCGACCAGACGTTGAGGAAATACTGGGCGATCGCAATCTATCCCAAACTGGCTGGTCAATTTCAACCCATGAATTGGGCTTACCTATCGGGAACTTCGAGATGAAAGCCTGGATCTATAGTCCAACAGATTATAAGTTCTACCAGATTCCTCAATCTCATTCTTTTACCATTAAGCGTTAAGGAAAACCAAGTCGTCTGTGGGCATGTAGTGATGGTGTGGGAGTATTTTAGGAGTATTTCAGAGTGGTCAATGTATCTCTAGTGTTTGTGACCAGGAATGAAGAAGTCGGCGTTGCCGAGATTTTGCCTCAGATGGATCTGAGCCGCTATGCAGAGGTCTATGCGATCGACGGTTGCTCCCAAGATGCCACCTGCGAGATTCTCGAACGTTACGGTGTTAAAGTATACCAGCAATCGATTCCTGGTTTAGGCGGTGCCACCATGGAGGCTCGCAAGCGCTGCAAAACTGACGCCATGATTTTCTTCCATCCCGATGGAAACGAAGACTTTCGAGATATCCCCAAATTTCTTGAGTACCTAGATCTGGGCTACGAACTGATTATTGCCTCCCGCATGATCAAAGGCGCATACAACGAGGATGACAGCAAAATTTTCAAGATTCGTAAATGGGCTAATTTGTGCTTTGCTTTGATTTCTAATACGCTATTTGGTAGCCGCAAATGCAAAGTGAGTGATGTGGTGCAAGGATTCCGAGCAATCTCCTGTGCAGGGTACGATCGCCTCAACCTCGACCAAACAAACTGCACCATTGACTATCAAATGGTCATTCGCGCCCTCAAAGCCCACCTGAGAATCGCTGAATTCCCTACTCACGAAGGCCATCGCATCGCAGGAGCCACCAACTTTGCCTCCATTCCCACCGGAATTGCAGAATTGAAAATGCTCCTGCGTGAAATTCGTCTCGGCAAGTCCTGTCTAAGCCAGGGATACGCCCAGACTTCCCAAGTCATGCAGCCAAGCCTCGAAAAGCGCAACCTCCTCTGATTGGAAGAAGCCCTTCGAGGAAAGGTATCGCATCATCCCGCTATAGCCCTCGTCATAGTCATCTAAGGCTTTGACGAGGCTTTCAGTTTTGGTGTAGAGATCTAATTCCTCCTCAAAGTCTCGCATTAGGTTATGGAAGTTGCGCTCTTGGTAAACGCCAGCGCTACAGAACAACATACCCTGTCCTTTTTGATGCAAGAACCGCTGAGCGATATACCCTCGCCAAATATCGGTAACTCGACTGGGAACTAATCCTGGCAAGTATAAGTATGGAAAGGCTTCTGGATACCACAGTGTGTTTTGTGAATTGAACGGACAGTAGGTGCCAGGATTAAGGAAGACTGGCTGTTTCTGAGCAAACTTAATTTGTTCACCAACAGTTAGCCGATAAATGGCATCCACATCTGGCTCTAAATCCGCAAGTCCTTGTAAAATCGGAGCGTTTGCTCTAGAGACTTGTTGGGGCTGAGTCGCGTTGAGGTTCGATTTTGGATTCGCCACTTCAGCCAATGGAAACCCCCGAGGCCAGACCTTTTTCTCGCTAAAGTGAGCATAGACATTCATATACTTGCCAGCATCGGCATAGGTTTCTGCGTCGATCGCAGCACTCACTGGAAGAGATTGCTGCCATGTCTCGTAGGGCAAGTTATCGTCATCGGTTTCATACACAAATTCTGCTCTCTGACTGATCGCGTACAAATAACCTAGATTTTTTCGAGCGTAATGATTCCAAGGCAACAACTTTGCTGTTTCAAAGGGCAGCGCCTTTTGTTCTTCAACTGTCAGGAGTTTTGCCCCTTCTAGTTGCCAATCCTGTGGCGTTTTCAGATCGGCAACAACGACAACTTGCCACCCAGCTATCTTGCTAAAATCCTTCACAGCCTGTGTTGGATAGTTGATGGAAGTGATGACAACAAATTTGGACATGCGGTACTCCTGCGCTGAAGAATTTCATTGTGGCGATCGTACCGCAAAGCGTTGAACGTTTTAGAACCCTAACTAAACTTATAGATAAAGTCGGCGTTAATCGAGTTGAACCTAATAAATCATCAGATAAGTATCCGACAGCCCCGCTGGCAACACCCGCAGACTCTGATTCTGCAAATCTGGCTCCAACCCCAGCATCTCCAGCGGAATCACCCCCAGCAACGGCTCCCGCCCTCCGGGCAACTCCAAGCACTCAAACGTCCCCTCTCGACCACAGAGCGAGATCTTGGCATCCTGGAATACCCGTGCGGTTGAAATTCCCGCAGCGGTTGAGACGGGAACCTCTTTCAGGAGGGACAAGCCCAGTGCTTCAATCATGGGAGCTGGGAGACAAAGCGTAGTTGCCCCGGTGTCTACTAGGACATCTTCTAGAGTGAGCGATCGCACCTCCGCTTCTGTCATAAACCCACGCTCTACAAGGACTTGGTCAGCCCGATTCGTCACTGTAATCTTCGTCAACACCTTGCCCATTTCAATCTTCCTTGCCATAAAACAAGTCTCCTGTCAGGAGCAACTTCAATTCTGATTGTAACGCCTGCAACCCATTAGAATATCATCATGAGAATAACCGCAACGCCAAAGCCAGCGTAAACCCATTGCAATGGACTCCCCATCCCCTAAAGTCAGCATCATCGTCCCTAACTACAACCACGATCGCTTCCTCGCCAAGCGCCTCCAAAGCATCCTCGACCAAACCTTCCAGGACTTTGAAATTATTTACCTCGACGATGCCTCTGTGGATCAAAGCGATGCGGTTGTAGAGCCGTTTTTGCCCCGCATCACTCAAGTCGTCAAAAACACGACCAACAGCGGCAGTCCTTTTCAGCAGTGGAACAAAGGTGCAAAGCTGGCTAGAGGTCAGTATCTTTGGATTGCAGAGTCCGATGATTATGCTGATAAACACTTTCTAGAACGCTTGGTGGATCTGCTCGATCGCCATCCTAATGTGGGACTGGCTTACTGTCAGTCTTGGGGAGTGGATGAGGGCGATCGCATCCTACAATCCTGGAAACTCAACACCGATGAACTGGATGAAGAACGGTGGCAGCATGACTTTGTGAATAATGGGAAGGACGAATGCAGACGATTTCTCCTGTTCAAAAATACATTGCCCAACGCTAGTGCGATTTTGATTCGTCGCTGTGTGTATGAACAGGTGGGCTATGCTGAAGAATCATTGAAGCTATGCGGTGATTGGCTAACCTGGATCAAAATTTTGATGCAATCTGATGTTGCGTTCACGGCCACGCCGCTCAACTATTTCCGCACCCATGAGGCTTCTGTGCGTGCGGGTTCGTTGAAATATCTGGTGTTTGCTGAAGAGAGCTACCGTGTTCTTGCCCATGTGTTGCAGCAGTATAGTTCTGTGTTGAACCTCCCGGCTGAAACCCTTAGCCAGGTCTACGAAGTTCTGTTAGACCGCTGGTATGAAGGGGCGATCGCCCACCGTCAAGACTCGCCCAACCCAACCCACACCCGCATCTACAAACTGGCGAACCGCGTTGACCCGATGCTGAGGCGGCGACTGTTGCGAAAAGCCTTGGCTGATCCGCGATCGGCAGAGATTGAGCGGCTCCAGGAAAAGGTGTTGAATCAGCGGACTCGGATTGAACATTTGCGATCGCGACTACACGAGACGCAGCAGGAGTTGGAGGGGGTGCGATCGCGCATGGCCGCTATGGAAACCAGTAAGTTCTGGAAACTGCGAAAGCTGTGGTTTGGCCTGAAGAAAACCTTAAAACTGACCACTCAGACCGAAGAAGAATGAGCCGATAACCAGGTCATCAGGTCATCCTGGCTGGAAAAATCTAGCAGCGCTTCAGCTAGGTCTTCGATCTGCCCAGGGGGAAGTTGGGCAATTTGCGATCGGGTGATCTCGGGCAAAACGCCTACCTTACGAGCCAATTGTCGCAAGACTAGAGATAGAGCTTTTTCGATCGCCCCTTCTTGCCGACCTTCTTGCCGACCTTCTTGCCGACCTTCTTGCCGACCCATTAATAAGGTTTCTTCCCGCCATTGTTCGTAGACTTGATTTAGGTTCATCATCAATCTCCGCTCGTTGATTCCTACATTTTTACGTTGCTGAATGCCGATTTGCAAGATCGACAGATGCTCTACGGTCTGCCGTCGTAGAGAGCTTTCTTGGGGTAGCGCTAGGAGTTCAGCGATCGCCCGCTCCTGTACAGCTTCGCGCCCAGCTAACCGAATCCAGAGAGTATCTTGGGTTTCGGGAAGCTGGTGGATCACGACAATTTTAGCTCTTAGCCCTTTCCCTAAGCCATAAATACCGTCTCCCCAGTCGGGCTCTGGGGTCGCCTTGAAGGCTTGCAGGATGCGCTGTGAAACGGTGGGCGACAAAATCCAGAGTTGGGGCATTTGTTGCTCGGTAAGTCTGATCTTATGACGCTTGGCTTCTCGGATAATTTCTTCGCGGAAGCTGTTGAGCTTGCCAAGACAGCTATTGATGTCATTGCTGTTGATGGGGTTGCGATATGGCTCGAATAAGGAACGGCGGTGAATCATCCGGTCTAATAAGCCAAGCTGCTGGCGTTCGAGTGGGGTGGTGGCATGGGGCACAAAGAGCAGATCGATTTCTCTGGTTTCACTGATCACTTTGCGGCTGGAGGTGACTTCGCCCCAATTCTGCAAGAGGGCAGCGAGATACTGCTTGGCGAAGAGATCATGGCGATTGCGAGTCATGGAGGAAGCATTACTCAGGAAAATCTTTACTGAGTATAAAATAAACTTAGTTCAAACGTATTGTTTTATTTGGACAAAATGCTGGATGCTCCTGAAGTAAGTCTATAAACGGTAATGGCAGACCTAGAGCAATGTCTTAAACGAAGGGAAATGGGATAAGCTGTTTTGTGGCTTAATTCTGACAAAGCACTGATTTGATAACGCATTAATATGAAGTTCTGTAAGGTCGCGGATATTGAGGATTGGCAGCAGCCCGAGTTTCAGGCAACAGCAGCGATGCTGAAGCTGAAGCGCAAAGTCCGTAAGAGTTGGGAGTTTATCCAGGTCTACAATGGTCTACAGGCATTGGGATTACTGGATGGTCAGACACGGGCGATCGGACTGGGGGTTGGTCATGAACCGCTGATCTATGCGTTCACCCATGTTTGTCAGTCGGTGATTGCCACGGATCTTTATGATTCTCAGACTTGGGCAACGGCTTCGATGGCGACTGAGCAGGTGTATCAGCAGAACCTGTTTGAGTATGGGCGCGATCGCCTCACCGTCCGTCATATGGACATGACTCAGATTGAATATCCGGATGCTTCCTTTGATTTTGTCTGGAGTTGCTGTTCCATTGAGCATGTCCACAACTTCCGCCAATTGCATCAGGTTTTTGCTGAAATTCACCGTGTCCTAAAACCGGGCGGCATCGCTGCTCTCACTACAGAATTTAATCCAACAGCACAGCACAGCTACGAACCCAATATGCTGTTCACCGATGAGCATTGGATCAACCATTGGCTGACGGGAAACCATGCCCTGATTCAAGGTTTTGAACTGCTGGATGCCATTGATTTGACCGTGACCGATCATCCTGGAAATCATCCGGTGCCTCGTCGTCAGGGCGGTTCGATTCGCGCCCTTACCCGTGATATTCAGTTAACCAGTATTGCCTTTTTCCTCCGCAAAACGGGAGCCTTTGCCCAGCCCTACCATGAGGAGTGGTTAGCCCCTGAAATTGCCCAGTATTTTGCAGGGTGCGATGCCCATCGATCGCAGCAATATGCCCAAGCCGAAGCATTGCTACAACCCTTGACGACTCGGAGTGATCTGGCGCTTCGGTTTCGGGTGGGAGCCTGTCATCGACTCCTGGATACGCTCCTGTCTCAGGGGAAGAAAAAAGCGGCGATCGCCCTCTGCAAAGCCCATCTAAATGATTTTCTAAAAGATGAGTGTAGTGATCATTTGATGCCGATCGCCAACTGCTGCGACAGTCTGGACCTGCAGGCCGAAGCCATGGCGTTGTATCAGCGCATTGAACAACTGCCCGGTTCTCACGTTAAACAGGTCGAGCGGAGTCATGAAGTCCTTCAGCGATATCGGACAATGCCGACCAACCCGGTGAGAAGGATGATGCACCGATTGCTTGATCAGAGGAATCGCCAATGATCAGCCATTCAATTCCAAAATTGGATGAAACTGTTGGCGTAGCGCATTGAAGCATCAATACGTTAGCGGAGCCTAACGCATCCTACCATCATGAGCAATAATGGATGGCCTCTGAATTTACTGAGGGGAGAGGACGGCTTTGGGATTGACGCAGGAGCAAAAATTAGCTGCTAGAAAGTTAGCTGCTAGAAAGTTAGCTGCTAGAAAGTTAGCTGCTAGAGAATTAGCTGCTAGAAAGCTGTGTCCAATATTGGTCGTATAGCGCCAATGTTTCAGGAGGTAGGGGTTCTAGAATTTGGCACTTTGACAGAATGGCGTCATCGGGGAAGACTCGTTTGTCATTTTTGAGGGCATCGGGCAGCATCTCAAACCCTTTTTGGTTGGGTATTCCGAGCTTGAGTCTTTCGGCGACGGCTTTGGCCACATCTGGGGTAAGGATGAAGTTCATCCATTCATAGGCCGCATCGGGGTTGGGTGCGGTTTTGGGGATGGCCAGGTTATCCGACCAGAGGGACGATCCGGTTTCGGGGATGAGGTAGGCGAGGTTGGGGTTTTCTTCCACAAGGGTGATCGCATTGGGGGAGTAGCCCATGGCGACCCGCAAATCGCCCGTGACGATCTGGCTTTCCCAGCCGCTGGTCATGAAGGCGGCGATCGCCGGTTTAAAGGCAACCAACTGGTCATAGGCTTCTTTGATTTGCTTGGGGTCGGTGCTGTTCATAGAGTAGCCCAGCGTCAGCAAGGCTGAACCCAGCACCTCGCGGACATCGTTGACCATGGATACTTTTCGGGTCAGGGGAGCGGTATTTTCCCAGAGGTCGCGCCAGCCTTTGAGTTCAAAGCCAAGCTGTTTCGGATCGTAGGTAAGTCCGGTAGTCCCCCAGTTGTTGGGAATGCTATGCTGATTGCCCCGATCGAAGGAGGGATCTTGCCAGGTGGCGCGGAGATTGGTGCGTCCGGGGAGACGGCTTTGGTCAAGGGGCATCAGCATTCCCATGTTGACCATTTTGGTGACCATGTAATCGCTGGGGCAGATGATGCTGTAGTTATCGCCACCGCCCGCTTGCAGCTTGGCCAGCATGGTTTCATTGGAATCGTAGATGTCTACAATGACTTTGATTCCGGTTTTGTCCTGGAAGTCTTGGAGCAGTTGGTCATCGGTGTAGGCTGCCCAGGTGTACATGTAGAGGATTTTGGCATCTCCAGTGGGCGGGTTGCCATTAGACTGAGCCGTTACAGGCTCGGTGGCAACGAGATTTCGAGCGCAGTTGGAGAGCAAAATTCCGGATACCAGTCCGGTACCTGCCGCCGCAGACCGTCTCAAAAATCGGCGGCGGCTGAGTGATGCAAACGCAGAATGGCTGGACGGTAATTGGGGGGGCATTCCTGAGCTCCTGTGTAGACTCGATTCGATGTGAAGCCGCAGCAGCTCTGGAATGGGCTACGGGAGGCCAGCAGATCTCAGAACTGTCTTAGGTTTCTGTTACGCCTTTTTAACGTAAACCTAAAGATAATCTGTTGCTTCACATCGGTATAGTATCAAGCATCACAGATGAAGCCCAGCAATTATTTTTCCTGTATGAATCTTAAAAACAAGTCCCAGAGGCAGGGCGGGAGAGAAGGTTCAGGAATGGCGATCGCCCCAATTATTCTTGACCAATCACCTGATATTCCAGCAGCACTCCATCGCTGTCAAACAGCGCCTGACAATATCCCCTTTGCAGATCTCGCCTTTGCAGATCTCGCCTCTGTAGATCTCTCCTTTGCAGGTCTTGCCTTTGCAGATCTCGCCTTTGCAGATCTCGCCTTTGCAATCGATCGCCATCCCTTGTTTTAATCTGCCATTGAAATGAAGCAATCGCCCGTTCGGGAGTCAGTCGGGCACAAATTTGCTGGAGGCGATCGCACTCTTCATTCGACAAAAAGTCAGACAGAGAAATCCCCACAATGGCTTCACCAGGGAGATCAAAAGACTCCAGGAAAACAGAATTGGCGAAGGTTAGGGTACCGTTGGGGAGAAATCGGTAGACGAGATCAACTGAGGTATCGGCGATCGCACTATAGGCCGCGTGCATACAATCCAACACAGATTGAAGATTGACTCTGGCCGTGATTTCTCGACAGCTAAGAACGGCAAAAGTTCCCAGATCATCTCCTTGCCGCAACATGGATTGAACGGGGAGATATTGACCCGAGGATAGGCGGAGGTGATGCTGGAAGGATTGGGGCAGCGATCGCTCCTGTAAGGCTTTGAAGGCCAGAATCACTTTTTGTAACTCCTCGTCCTGCACCAAATTGAGCAGATTTTCGCCGACCAGTTCATCAGACGGATAGCCTAAAATATGCTGGCAGGAAGGGGATACCCAAACAAAATACGCTTCTGGGTCGAGTTGAAACAAGAGTTCTTCACTTTTTTTCAAAAGTGCGTCCCACTGGGCATTGTTTTCGGCTAGAGCTTTGCGAGCCTGGTAGCGAGGGGTAACATCCTGAATCACCTCAATGAGTTCTGGCTTGCCACCTCGCCAGCTTGATGAAATTTGCGCTTTGGAAGAAATCCAAACGACTTCGCCCGCTGAGTTGAGAATGCGATAGTCAACTTCAAAAGGTTGAGCCAAATCGATCGCAAAGCGAATCACGTCCTGCACCGATCGCCGATCGGCAGGATGCACATGGGACAAAAAATCTTCGTAGCGTCCCCGAAACGATCGACCGTGGAAGCCATAGAGGTGGGCTAGGGCGGGCGAAAACTGGACTTCCATATTTTGGAGATCCCAGACTGCGATCGCCAAGTTCAATTGGTCAGCAGTGGTCATCAGGGGCGATCGGGCATCGAGGGTGAGGACTGAAGATGGGGTGCGAGTTACAGGTTGTTGAGGCATAATTCAACCGTGAGGGAGCCTAAAACGGAATGAACAAACCCAAGGGGCATTGGGGTTGTCCATTAAATGGACAGTGCAGTGTAGATCC
>JALOOP010000497.1 GCA_025454315.1 Oculatellaceae cyanobacterium Prado106 | reverse complement strand
TCATATGGTAGTCATCAACTTTTCATCTCTATATCATTGCTATTTTCGTCATTAAATCATTGTCAAACCTCGCATAAGTATATCAATATCATCGATGTCTATCGATTTCATTGTAAAGATCAATGTGAACAGCGATCGGTCACCGTAAAAATCATTGTAAGAATCAAGTTAGAGATTCACTGACCTCAACGTAATCGACTCGATGATCATCAATATTAAAAAATACAACTATTTGCTAAAGTAATCTTTGCTTCCCTATTAAGTCGGTGGGTCTGATTCAACGTAGGATGCGTTAGCGGAGCGTAACGCATCTTCTACAAGTCTTTAGTGCGTTACGCTATCGCTAACGCATCCTACAAAAGATTACGCCTCCCTACTTAGAACACTTGGGTAGGATTCGATGATTCAGACATTGAGTCAAGATTTATGGCTGTGATGTTGCGCTGCGCTGCGCTTCACCCAACCTACAATCGTTCTAACGATTTTTAAGTCGGTTTCCTGTTTTTCTCGTTTAATCCACCATTCGCTCGAACGTTCTCTATTCTTTCATAAGAGGCTGTGTCCGATGAGCAGAATTGTCACTTTTCTAGGCAGCGTTGGCACCGCACAAACGACGATGGCGATCGCCACAGCCCACCATTTCGCCCAACAGGGCAAACGCACCCTGCTGATTACCCATGCACCTGGAAAGGATGCCGATCGCCTGCTCGAAACTACACTTACTTCGGAACCAGAGGCGATCGCCCCCAATCTAGAGGCCGTTCAACTGCAAGCGACGATGCTCCTGGATCAGACCTGGGAAGAAGTCAAAAAATCGCTCTCGTCCTATTTGCCGGATTCAGTGGCGATCGATGTGTATCCTTCCGAGATGGTGTTGTTTCCAGGATTCGATAGCATTCTGGCGTTCAATGCGCTGCGTCGATACTTTCAAAGCGAAGCCTACGATATTCTGGTTTACGACAGTCAGGGCGGGATAGAGACACTGCGAATGCTGGGACTGCCCGAAATTTCTAGCTGGTATTTTCGCCGCTTTCAGCGTTTGTTTGAAGCCTTAGATTTGAGTAAAATTGCCGACTCGATGGGTGGCCCGATCGCCAGTGCCTGGGTGAGCGCGAATCTAGATCAGCGCAAAATGCAGGGCGGCATGAACCTGGTACAGGACTGGATTCGTAAAGGGGTTGCGGTCACGAGTGATGCTCAACGGCTGACGATCTATTTGGTGACGACGGAGGAAGAGGGTGCGATCGCCCAAGCTCAATGGCTTTGGGGCAGTGCCCAACTCGTCGATCTGCGCGTCAGCGGTGTCCTCGCCTATTCCCAGTGCCATCCCATTGACTTATCGCCGCTCAAGTCCCAGTTTGATCCACTGGGTGTAAGTCTGATGCCTACCCTAGAATCTCAGAATTGGCAGCCTTTGGTGGATGCGCTGCCTAATTTCGATCGCCTTCCCGCTCCACCGCCGCCGCTGCAAGTTGATCTGGCTCAGCGTCAGGTTCAGGTCTTCCTCCCCGGCTTCACCAAGCAACAGGTCAAGCTCACCCAAATGGGTTCCGAACTCACCGTCGAAGCAGGCGATCAACGCCGCAACATTCTCCTACCGCCGCAGCTTCAAGGACAACCCGTGACAGGCGGAAAGTTTGAAGCGCCCTATTTAGTCATTTCATTCTAAGCGTAATTGCAAACGTAGTTACATCCACCCTGACAACAATGAGCTATCACATTGTTCACCACACCGCTGGGCGCTGTCGAGTGCGGGTGCCTCGGTTAATGCGAGATGCCGAATTTGCAGCAACCCTCCATCGGCAGATCGAGGCATTTCCCTTTGTCACAGAAGTCCGGTTAAATGCGATCGCCGGTTCTCTGATCATTCAGTATCGGAGTCGCGCGATCGCCCCCGAAATCCTCGAAGACAAGCTCGGCGTTTGCATCCAAGAAGCGATCGGGATTCGGCGCACCGAGGGATTAGAGTACAGCGATCCCACCCTGGATGACGAAGATCTTATTCCCCTGGTCAATCAGTGGAAAGATTTGGGAATGTCGTCTCTGGCTCTGGGAGCCGCGATTCTGGCTGCTCCCCTGGAGTTGCCGCCTCTGCTGGTGGGTGGTTTGGTGGCCGGGGCAACGCTGCCCTGGGTGACTCGGGCTGCCGATAGTCTCGCGACTCAGGGACATGGCAACATTGACCTGCTGGATTCAACCTGGATGCTACTGCAAACTGTCCGAGGCCAATTTGCAGCCCCGGCTCTAAAGGCGGTGCTGGTTGAACTACGTCGCACCTTGCGCGGCACCACTGTGCAACGGCGCGAAGCCGCTGCACAGGCGCTGTTGAATGCCCCTGAAGGAACGGTATTGCTGGAACTGGACGGACAATTTTATCCGGTGCCTTTGTCGCGGGTGACGGTGGGCGATCGCCTCTACTGTTGCGCCGGACAAACAATCCCGGCAGATGGGTGGGTGTTGCAAGGGAAAGGCGTTTTAGACTGTCAGGTTTTGATTGGTTCTGCCCATCCCATTCCCTGCGCTCCACCGCAGGAGGTCTATGCCACCTCTATGCTGCTGGAGGGTGAACTCTGGATTCAGGTCAACCGCACCGGAGAGAATACCCGCATGGGCTTGGTGGCGCGGTTAATGCTGTCTACGCCCGTTCATGATACGCAGGTGGGCTTGCGACAGGCTGAACTGCTGAAACAGGCCATTTTTCCAACGCTGTTGCTGGGAGGTGCCATCTTTGTCGCCACCGGAAATGTGGGAGCCGCTCTGTCGCCCTACCAGTTTGACTTTGGCAGTGGTGTTCCGATTACAATCGCCACCACCCTCCTGGCCGCCCTCACCCATGCCGCGCGCAACGGCGTTTACATTCGCACCGGTCGAGCCTTGGAGGCATTAGCGCAGGCGAACGTGGTGGTTTTGGATCAATCCATTCTTGGATCAGACAGCGTGTTGATGGAAACGCAGGAAGCGATCGCCGCTCTCCGTGACCAACATCTGACTCTCTATCTTCTGGGTCACGGTGATGCGACAACGACAGAAGCAGTGGCTCATGCCTGCCAAATTCCACTGCATCAAACTCTCATCGAAACAACAGCAGCCCAAAAAACACAGTTGATCCAGGCACTCCGCCATCAGGGTAAAACCGTGGTGATGGTGGGCGATCGCCAGCATTGTCACCCGGAATTAGACCATGCGGATGTTTCAGTAGTGTTTGCGGAAACGGATGCGATCGCCCATGAAACCGCAGATGTGGTAATTATGATGTCGGATATGCGAGGGGTGCTGTATGCAAGGGCGATCGCACAACAGGCGATGGAGGTGCTGTATCAAAATACGGCCATGATTACGATTCCAAACCTACTGATGCAAATTGGCGGCGGCATGATCATCGGCGTGAGTCCGGTGTATAACGTCATTGTCAACAATAGCTCAGCCCTGATCGCCGAGTTTCTCAACGGCAACCATCCCCATTTCAACTCAATTCCCCCCGTTCCCGCCACGCCAAAACCCCTGCCCGCCCTCCCCGAAAACACTTTGAACACTCCCCTGAGTCTTCCTTTGAAACAGCGCGATCTGGCAGATCGTCTGGGCAGCACAACACAAGCACTAACCCACCATCGCCTCAAGCCCGACTTCACAGAGTGGAGTCGAGCCAAAGACCCAGAGGGCAAAGCATGGCGCTATGATGCTGAGCTACGAGTGTTTGTCGCAGATCCGGCTTAGAAAATTAGATGAGAGACTTTGAGGGATACAGAGGAATATAGAGGAATACAGTTTGAGGAATACAGAGGGATATGAGATGAACAGCTTCTTGTTCCTTAGAATAACCATCGACACTTATGGAACTTGATCCATTAATCCAGAAATTACCCCCTAGAATCACTGGTTTTGCCAAGTTCCAATTCATCGATGCTTACAGTGATGAGGACTAAAGTCCTCACTACAAACAGGTTTGTAGTAAGGACTTATGAAAGTTGAGAAAATAATCGGGGATTTGTGGGATAGGCGTCTCGCCTGTCCGCGCTCTATGACAGGCGGGATGCCCATCCCACAAGAATTACCGGATTTAATCTTTAACTTTCATTAGTCCTTACAAACCAGCGTCTAGGCCGATCAACCCAGGAGCTAAAAGCTGGAAAACTCAATGATACTGGAAAGTCATTTCCTGGCTAATGGATCAACCTTAATAAGGTGTTATGGAGTGGTCATTAAGCGGCTAAAACCACTACTACAAATTTTTAGACCATGATCCATAGAGTAATGATCCGACGGAGTATCGCTATTGACAAGATTGTTCCACTTTGGATTCCATCGCCACCAAAGTTGCAGTTCGACAGGGCTGTTGAGTCGCTTGTTGAGTGGTTTGACGAGTTGCGGATGAACCTTCTAGTTGGGACATCGTTGAACCGAGAACGGCAAAGAATGTAAGCAGCACGAATGGACTGAAAGCAAATAGGAGAACGAGTTTGCGAACATTGATGAAGTGTGGATGTTCAGTCATGGTTTAAACCCTTTAAAACGATCGCCAAGATGAATTGCGATCGCCAACCTTAAAGGCAATCGCCATGTTCAAACCCTTGAAACAAGGGCAGGAATGCTTCAACAAAAGAAGGGCTGCCCAATCCCCTAAGCGTAGAAGACTGGGCAGTGACCTGATCCATTGACTAGCTGATCGTCACTTCACGCGGGGGTGGTTCAGCACCGTTGCTGGGCGTTGACAGGTCTGCCTTAGCTTCCGCAACCAGATCCTGGAAGGACTCGCTGGCTTCTGCAACCGAAGACTGAACCTTATCAAACGCCTGGAACCCCCAAATCATAGCGGTTTTGGCCGCTGAGCGGGTACCCTCAGACAGAGAATTTCCGGTGGCAGAATCGATCGCACCGACCACGGGAGCAAGAACCAA
>JALOOP010000496.1 GCA_025454315.1 Oculatellaceae cyanobacterium Prado106 | reverse complement strand
CCCACTCCCCACTCCCCACTCCCCACTCCCCACTCCCTCCCAAGATATGCAACAATCTACCCCGATTCGACAAATCCTTTGGTATGCTCTAAAGGCAAATTCCCTGGGGTGATTCGGCAGGTGGCACAGCAAGTTTCTTCTAATGGGTGGTCGAGGTGGCGATCGCGCTGGATATCGCACTGGCAAAAGCGATCGCTCCCCCAACGACTCCAAAAATGGTTTCAAGGACAAGAGTGGCTGCAAAAAAATGGGCTGCAACTATCCGTTCCCCCGGTGATTCGGCGAGATCTACAGCGGAATCGGCGGCGGCTTCGGCAGGTTTTGCGGTGGAGTCGGGAGTGGAGTCAGGATTCCCGTGCCCTTCAGCAAGTGACGGGGCAGGTGCGGACGCATCGCAGTGGGATTGCTGTGACGATCGCCCTTTTCCTGCTATTGCTCTGGAATTGGCAACTGCTGCTGGCCTTGGGAATGGGGGCGATCGCACTGGTCACGGTCTATCTGGGACAACAGGGACAGCTTAATATTCCTCGACAGTGGCAGACCCAGGCTCAGCACTGGGTGCGCCTTTGCTGGAAACCGTCGAATCGACCTTTGAGTGTGGCGATCGCGGCTGCTACCTTTACGGCCTTCAGTACCTATCTGAGTTTGGGCATTTGGGTGGAGTCGGATCATCCCTGGTTTGCCTTTGGTCTGATTTTGCAGGGGTTTGGTACGGTGGCGATTTTGCTGCTGCTGTTGCGGCGAAAGGGCGATCGGAACTCGACCGAGGATTTTTCGATTGATCCTGCGAGTCATCCAACGAACTTTCATCAGAACTTTCATCTGAACTTTCATCTGAACTTTCATCAATGGCTCAACGATTTATCGGAGGCTGATCCACTGAAGCGTTTGATTGCGGTTCGTCAGTTGTCACAATGTTTATCCCAAGATGCAAGATCATCTCAAGATAGAACAGCGTTACCGATGACACCTGCCCACTTAAGCGAGTGTTTTCGGCTGATGTTGAACCGTGAAACTGATCCGTTAGTCTGTGCTGCGTTGTTAGAGGGACTTCAGGTTCTAGGGCAGGGGCGGCAACTGCGGCAGAGTCGGCGGGGGGCGATCGCTATCCCCACGCAGCCAACCGCTGATCCTGTGTCGTCACCGATCCCATCATCAGCAACAAGAACGCCGATCTCTCTTAGCGATGATTCTCAGACCGGACAACGTGATCCAGCAGTTTCTGGTGAATGAAGCGATCGCGATCGCCTCATTATGCCAACCCTCAATCCCATGAACCAACCCCCGCCGTTCCAGACCATCATCGAATGGGTGGAAGCCCTCTCAGAGGACGAGCAGGACCTGCTGTTTGACCTGATTCACAGTCGTCGAATCAGTAGCCGTCGAATCAGTAGCCGTCGAATCAGTAGCCGTCGCCAAGCAATTGCCCAAAGTGCAGTAGAAACTCTAGAAGCTGTAAACAATGGCACTGCAAAACGGGGCACTGCTGCTGAGATTATGGCGGACATTTTTGGAGATGAGGAATGAGAACGTTGGTCGTTGATGAATGCTGAAGAATGGGATTAAACGGTGAGGCGACATAGATTCTATAGATTCTGGAGAGATTACAGAAAGCTTAGATTTTGCAAGATGGGTGGCAAGAGGGCTTATGCTAGTAAACCTTGTTCGATTGCCTCTATTTGCCCTACGAACTTTTTGCCCTACGAACTTTTTGCCCTACAAACCTATGGATCGTCTTTTCACTGTCGAAGTCATTTCCCAAACCGCTACCCCCCAGCAGACCATTTATGCGGCCATGCACCAAGACTATGCCGAAGCGTTTGTCTGGGCAGAGCGCGATCGCTTTCCCACGGAAGAAAAGAGCGGCGAAATTGTCGTCAAACAACTCCTGGCCGGAAATCGAGGTCACTATGGGCCTTTAGAGCATCCCCAAATTACCCTGAACTGCGGATTCTTTCCTCACTCAACGATGCAGCAAATGCGGACGCATCGGGTCGGGGTAAGCTTTGATGTCCAATGTCTGGCTGGAGAGACAGAGATTACATTTGTTCATGCGTCTGGTGGCTTGAGGAAGTATACGATTTCCCAACTTTATGACTTGTGGTCAAATGGCGAATCTGCCATCCGTGAACGAAAGATTCGGGGTCGTCAGGGTGAGCCACCGGGAGAATATCGGAGGGATTGTAGGACTCGGCTCAAGAAGATGAAGCTGAGGGTGCTGAATGAGGCGACTGGCTGTTTTGAGATTGGTCACATCAAGGATGTGTTTGATCAAGGGATACAACCCGTCTATCGACTGACATTAGAGGATGGGCGAACTGTAGACTGCACCGAAAATCATCGGCTTCTGACTCAAACGGGATGGCAGACGATGAAAGAGGCAATGACTTTGATGATTGATGGGGATCAGAAAGTTGTTAGCCATCGGCAAGATTGTTACCTGATGACCAATGGTGTCATTGTGGGAGAAGGGCTGTATCGAGATAAAGTGTGGTTGCAGACGCAGTTGGATTCTGGTTTGACAGCTCAGCAAATTGCTCAGGTTGCAGGTTGTTCGATCGAGGCTGTCAAAAAATGGGTTTATATCCACAAACTCAAGCTTAATAAGTGCAAGACAGGAACGCCGAATCCCTGGAATAAAGGACTGAAGGGAGCCTACCATTTCAACCTAACCCCGGAGCAAAAGCAAGCCAGAAGAGAGCGAACCAAGCAATTCACTCGTCGAGGTGCAAATAGTAATTTCTGGAAAGGGGGCGTGACAGAGGAACGGGTTGCTGTAGGGGCATGGACAAGAACTGTTGCTCCTCAAATTCACGAAAAGTTTGACTACATTTGTCAACGTTGTGGCGATCGAGGTGGGCTGCTTCATGCCCATCACCTACTGCCTGTTTATGCAGCTCCTGAAAAAGCCTATGACTTGGATAATCTGGTGACTGTTTGTGAAGATTGCCATCGGATCATTCACAATCAAAACCTAGAGTTGGAATTTGCTCAGAATTTTGTGCCTATTACTCAGATGGTTGAAAAACCGAAACCTCAAGGAGCCAAGCTCAAGGCTCATCCGATGAGAGTGGCTCAAGTCCGATATTTGGGATTGCAACGGACGTTTGATTTGGAGGTGGAAGGGGATTGGCACAATTTTGTTGCCAATGGGGTAGTGGTACATAACTCATTTCGCTACACCGGGCAGCGCATTGTGGATGTGGCGCTGGGCAAGCGAGACATTGAAGAGGTGTTTTATCTGCGTCCGGTGGGGGCTTATAGCGATCGCCAGGGCAAGCGCTACGAGTACACCGAAGCCATCCGGCAGGAAGATTTGGCCTGGTGTTTAGAAGGCTGTAAGCGCTACAAAGAGCGCATTGATCAGGGTTTTTCAGAGGAACATGCGCGGGGGCTGATTCCCTTTGATGTGCGGCAGCATTGGGTGTTGTCGGCGAATGTGCGATCGATGTTGCATATGCTGGATTTGCGCTGGAAGTTGGATGCTCAATTGGAGGCGCAGCAGCTTTGTGAATTGATGTGGGAACCATTCAAGGCTTGGGTTCCGGCGATCGCAGAATGGTACGAAGTGAATCGGTTGAAGAAGGCAAAGTTATCCCCTTAGCGTTGAATGTCACCTGATTTACATTTGTGGCCATGAAAATGCCTACTCGTTCACAGATTCTAAAACTCGATGATATAATCGTTCGCTGATCCAAAAATCGGCTTCATAGATGAGAGCGTCCAAGATAGGTTTAATCTGGGTTAGCAAACCTCGCTGTTTGGCTTCAATGAGCACTCCTAAAATTCCTGTAAGTTGGATTTGATAGGTTTCTGCAATTTTTCTTGTCACTCACAACAATCACAAGCGACCAGCCTCTCGCAAATTGTGGAGATCTTTCTCAAAATCTTCAACATCGTAATGGATGGGAATTTGACGGGTTGCCAATTCATGTTGAAACTGGCGTAGAGTCATTCCACTCAGACGGCTTGCCTTGCCGATGCTGATTTTTTTCTGCTGGAACAGCATCACAATGATTTCCAATAGGAATCGTTGTTCGGAAAGACCGCTGGCTCGGATCATTTCATCGGGAACGGTGAGACTCATTGTTTTTACCTTGGTTTTCTGCCTTTCGCAATTCATTAGGATGAAGGCTTCTATTCATTATATCAGCCCTCATTTTGCAGGCTTTTAAGATCTAATCCTGACTCAATATCCAGTGCAATGTTTTCGTAGAGTGAGGAAACTTCAATGACAGTCTGAAAAGTATTCAAGGTAACTCGGATAGTCGGGTCATCGTATTCGGTGAGGAGCCATTGGTTGGCAGCGGTTCTGACATAATGCTCAACATGGATGCTGCATTGATCGATGAGGAGATATTCGCGGAAGCTTTCGATCGTGCGGTAGGTGGAGAATTTTTCGCCGTGGTTGTAATCCTGGGTGGATCTGGAGAGGACTTCGGCGATGAAACAGAGGTTGAGAACGGTGTCGGTGCGGCCTGTTTGGAGTTGGAGGGGTTTGGCGATCGCCATGACATCCGGGTAGGTGTAGAGATTCCGACCGGGAACCCAAAGCCGCTGATCCAGGGCAAAAACTCGTAAGGTTGGCCTCGTAGAGCGGTTTTGAGCAGTGATGTCAGATTCGTGGCAATGTCGTTGTGATCAGGTGTCCCTCCGGTCATTGGAACAATGACTCCATTTCGATACTCGCTGCGGGTTTCAGAGGCCAGTTCTAGTTCCAGGTCCTAAAAGCCTTCCGCTTGCAGTTGTCTAAGATCTTGCTCCAAGTCTTCAATATCGCTTCACTTCCTGGTTCTGGGGGAACGGGTTCACGGGCTGCTAAAGCGGCCTTCAACTTTTGCGGGGGAAGCGGGTTCTAATGCTT
Source organism: Oculatellaceae cyanobacterium Prado106 (assembly GCA_025454315.1). GTDB lineage: Bacteria > Cyanobacteriota > Cyanobacteriia > Elainellales > Elainellaceae > Prado106. The sequence continues at coordinate 3,207 of JALOOP010000496.1, read as the reverse complement.
GGATGAAGGCTTGGAATGCCTTTTGAGCTTGGATGATGTCGTGGATGGCGATCGCTCTCATCATAAGGTCAGCAGATGGCAGGATAGTGGTCATTTTAGCCCAGGTTCCTTGAACCAGGGGCGATGCGGTAAGGCTCGTTGAGTGGATGGCTGTGATAGTTCGTGTAACCTTGCGAATCGGCTTCGTTGCCAGGGTTTTCGCCCCCTAAATCCCCCAACTTTGGGGGACTTTGAGGCTTGGTGAAAGGGCATTGAAGATTCCTGAAGTTCTCGTGGATTTTTCCGGAAAGGTTCGGCTCCCCCAAAGTTGGGGGCTGGGGGGCGCGAAGCCCCGAGAGATTCTGAAGGGTTTTGACCTCTTCCGGAAAGGTTCGGCTCCCCCAAAGTTGGGGGCTGGGGGGCACAAAACACTGGGAAAGATTCCAACCCACCCAAGCTCCTGAATCTTCCCGAAGCAGCGCAAATTCGACCGTATATCTAGCCATTGCAAGATTTCTATGGTATCTCTGTAGCAAAACCCTGACACTCGCCATGACCACCGTCCACCCTGCCCCCACCGCCCATCCCCCCCAATCGCCGCGCAACTTCTCGGGGCAATCCCTCCGAGGCCGCAACTTCAAAGGGAAAGACCTGAGTGGGGCAGATTTTAGCGGGGCGGATATTCGGGGAGCGAATTTTACGAATGCGATCTTGCGGGGGGCGAATTTTAGGGGGGCGAAGGCGGGGTTACTGAAGCGGTGGATAGTCGGACAGTTAGTCTTAATATTGTTACTTTCCGTAATCATAGGAGTTCTGCTGGGATATTTTGGTGCTTGGACAGCCTATTATTTCGCTCCAGCTTATTACCATCGGTATACACCTTTCCCTGGTATTTCGGTAGTTACTTTATTTGTACTTACGGTAATTGCGATCGCCTGTCAAGGCTATACCATAAGAACCGCAAGAACTATTGCAATTTCAGTTGCGGTTGCGATCGCAGTTGCAAGTGTGGTCGCGTTCACAGTCGCAGGTGAGGATGTAGATGAGATTGCAGTTGCAGGTGGAGGCGCAGGCGCGGTCGCAGTTGCGGTCGCGGTCGCAGCCGCATTCGGAGTCGCAGTCGCAGTCGCAAGCACAGGCGCAGGCATAATCGAAGGCATATCCGCAGGTGGAGGTGCAGTCGCAGTCGCAGTCGTAGTCGCAGTCGCAGTCGCAGGTACGGTCGAAGTCGCAGTTGCAATTGCAGTCGCAGTTGCAGTTGTAATTTGTTTATTAAGTCTCTATGTTGCTTGGTGCGTTTCTAACGAAGACAAAAAATTTGCTGTTGCTCGGAGCATTGGTGTGGCTTTGGGGGCGATCGGTGGTACATCCTTCCGAGGAGCCGACTTAACCGGAGCCGATTTCACCGACACTATTTTGAAAAGCACTAACTTCAACGCTTCAAAACAACAGCCCACCCTTCTGACACACACTTGCTGGAGCAATGCCCAAAAACTCAACCGTGCCAGAGTCGGTGATTCTATCCTGTCCAATACGGCGGTTCGCAATCTCTTAGTGACCGGACAAGGGATCAACCAGTCTTACATTGAAGCCAACCTGGAAGGCGCGAATCTGAACCACGCAAAACTCAATGGGGCTAACCTCAAACAGGCCAAAATGAGCGATGCCACCTGTACCCGGATTTCTCACAAGCTCAACTCGAAAAGGCTGAAACCAAGCATCAAAAAAACGCAGACTGTTTTTTCGGCATAATGGCTGAAATCATTGCTGATTATGGCTTTCAGGCCACTTCTGAAAAACGTTGTGAGAAATCCGGGCTGTAGAGGGGCGGATCTGCAACATGCTAACCTGACGGAAAGTTTGGCCACGGGGGCTGACTTCACCGGAGCCTATTTCACCGGAGCCTGTCTGGAATCCTGGAACACGGACAGCACCACGGAACTCAAAGCGGTTCACTGTGATTTTTTCTATTTCTTGGAGCATCCCGACTCGAAGGGAAACCGGGAACGTCGTCCCCATCATCCGGATAAGACGCTGAAACCGGGTGACTTTGAGAAGCTGCTCAAAGAGATGCAGGATCTGGTGCAAATTTGGATTCGCGGGGGCGTACAGCCGGAAGCGTTTAAATCGGCTTTGAATACGATTCTCAGCGAACATCCAGACGCAAAAGTGCAAGGGATTGAAACTCGTCAAGAGGATGTTTTGTTGACCCTGGAAGTTCCAGCCGGAACCGATAAAGGCAGGGTGGAACAACAGTGGGAAGAAGTTTATCAAGCCCGACTGACGGCAGCTACTGCGATCGCCCAACTGGAAGCCGAAAAACGTCGGGGCAACGACATCAAAGAAATTGCGCTGAGCTTTGCCGAAAATAAAGCCCCCATTCACACCCAAATTGCCAACCAAATTGTAGGAGTCGGCACCGCCATGACCGAAAACACCGATCAAAGCCAATCCATCCAAGCCGGACGCGATCTCAACATCACTGCCACCAACTCTGTCGTCAACCTCCGCGACATCAGCGGCACCGTCACGAACACGATTCAGCAACTGCCTGCCTCTGACGGTGAACAACCGGGAATCAAAGAACTGCTGACCGAACTACAAACCGCCATTGAAACCGACACTGTTCTCAGCGAAGAAGACAAAGCCGAAGCCCTGGAACAGGTGAAAGTCCTGGCCGAAGCTGGCCAAAACCCCAAAGATGGAGCCTTGCAAAAGGCCGCGAAAACCGCAATGAAGGTGTTGAAGGGGACGATCGCCACTCTCCCCACCGCCACCACCCTGGTAGAATCCGTCACGAAACTCCTCCCCCTCATCACCCCCTTCCTCGGCCTTTAAGGGGCAGGATCGCCCCTCATCTGGAAGGACTCCAGTGACGTTTTCCCCAGAACTATCACGCCAAAAGCCAAGCGAGTTCCGTAATTCTCAGGGAAAAGTCTAGGTCACGAACTTGATTTGAACAATTCTTCTCTAGACGAATACCTACAAAGTGAGAAATTAGTAAAACGCGACTAGAAATTAGTGAAACGCTGCAATGAATTAGTAAAATGCGACTAGAAATTAGTGAAACGTAACTAGAAATTAGTGAAACGCAATTAGAAACTAGTAAAACGCGACTAGAAACTAGTAAAACGCGATCAAAAATTAGTGAAACGCTATTAGAAAATACTGAAATGCAATCAGAAATGAGTAAAACGCAATCAGAAAAGACTGAAACGCTATTCGAGA
>JALOOP010000092.1 GCA_025454315.1 Oculatellaceae cyanobacterium Prado106 | reverse complement strand
GCTCACACGTCCTGCGTGTGTGCCTGTGTATGCAGGCCGCCACGAGTACGAGCCTGCCGCCAATCAGGTCGGGGGCCGCTTCACAGGCCACGAAGTCTGCCCGCTCCCGAATAAGCTACACGAGCTCGGAGGCGCGCAGTGCGCGGGCCTCGCCCCTGCCGTCCGCCTCGCCAGCCGCACGATCACGCATGAGCGGAAGTAGAGCTCCCTCCAGGGGGAGCCAGCCCTCCGTACGGTGACCCCTGCTTACCTTTATATCTGGAAAGGGCGCCGCTTATCCACTGTCCGCACCTCTCCCCGCGCGCGCGGAGAGTCGATCTGCCTATGCGTTTACTGTGTAGAAACGGCAGAACGATCCATTGCTCAGCCTGAATATGCAGTTCCTCTAGATGCAAGCGATCGCGCCAGTGCCAACTTCGCCGCTGCGGTTGCTCAGACAGAACCCGAGGTTCAGCAATCTCTCCTATTGCCTTACCTGTCCTTTGGTGCGATCGCCCTAAGTTGTACCGTCGGCTGTCTCATGCTCTCCCAAGTCTTAAAGTCTCCCCCATCCCCCCGCCTCACCCGCAGTTCTTTTTTAAGCCATAGCCAACCGACTCAAACGATACCGGGTCAGACCGAAGAATTTCAGACTCCTCCAGCGCAAAGCGAAGACTCATCGGTAACCATCGTTCCAGAAGACCAAAGTCATCCCCTGGATTGGGACGAGCCTAGCCTTGCCGATAGCCTAGACTTACGGCAACGTCGTCCACTCTCCTACTGGCTCTAATTCTCTCAATTCAGAGTAATTTAAGACAAAAAAGCATCAGGGCTGGCGAACTTATAGTTTGCCAGCCCTTGAAGTTTATGGGTTTGTGATTTGAGTGTTTATTCAGGACGGTTGCGGCGGGCTTCGTCTTCGCTGTAGTTGGGCGAGGCATTGTAGAGGGCATCGAGGCGATCGCGCGCATCTTCCATCGTCATCGATCGCATCACCAGAAAAGGCTCATTGACGACATTGCCGTTGTCATCGAGGAGTTCGGGGTGGGGCACGGGGCGGACTCGACCTGGGCGGGCAGCCGGATCGGCGTTGGGCGAGAACTGCCCTTTGTAGCCGTAGGTGCGTTGGGAATCAGCACCCAGAATCATGAGATTGCGAATCAGATTGCCAACCGCCAGAAATGCCAAAATCGTAAATGCAAAAATGTAAAGCAGATGTAACATAATCCTTGATTCCTCCAGCAGGAGTTCTGCTTCGCAGAACAGATAAATTTAAGACGCTTAACCCTAAAAAATGAGAACCAAAAAAAGCCCAGACCCAAAAACTCAGAAAAACCGAGACTCTAAACACTAAACTTTAAAAACTGGAAATCAAAAATCTGGAGCCTGATAGGGATTGGACTATTTTCAGGCCAGACTTGCCCTAGACCCCGATCCGCAATATTTTCTTAAAGTCACCTTTACATTTAGTGTCTCAGATTTTTTCATCAATCGCACATTAAGGATCGTTACTAAAGTTTTTATTAAATGGCGATCGCATCCCCTTCCTCCTCTCAGAATATCGAAGATTCAGAAGAAACGGAGAACCTGTATAAAAGGAAAAATCTCCCCCCCTGAAACTGACCGCTTTTACGTCTTTAGACTGAATCGAATCCACTGAAACGAACAAAATAGAAACCAACCCAAGATTCTTCTTTGGAACTCAAAGAGAATCAATGCAAGAGAATCCGGATGGCACAAAGAGAATCCATGACTCTACGCCGCTGCGGTTCAAGTTCAAAGTCCCAGATCTTGCCTTTGCTTAGAACTGCTTAGGCGCATTGGAACGAACCTTGACACTGACCCGCCAGCATTCCATCAGAAGCTGATGCCAGGGCACCAAAATGGAAGTTTCGAGGCCAACCTGTCCGTCCGTCACATTAAACAGCATTTGAGCCGTAGTGACCTCTTGCTGGGCTTGCTTCACACGTTCTAATAAATCTGCTTGCCCCTGAGTGCCGAGAAAATCAATCTCATTGGACTCTAGGAGAGTGCGCGATCGCTCAAACCAGTACTGAAAATCCTCCAGCAGGGGCTTAAGCAGGGATTGCAAAAGTTCGGGTTCCGGCAAATTCGCGTCTAACATCTCTAATAAAAATTGTATCCAGATTATCAATTAGCTTAACGCAAGTTAAGTTTCTTAACAATAATGGATTTCTTCCTCAGAAAAAGAGGGGATTATCACAATTCCTCTCATGTGCCAATCGCGCAAGCGATCGCACAATCAACCGGGCAACCTGTCGCATCAACCCTTGCCCTAAAAGCCACTCATTCCATTTGCGCTGACCTGCATACAATAGAGAGTGCAGAGACTGCAAGAGCCAGGATTGCAAGAGCCAAGATTGCAAGAGCAGGGATTGTAAGAGAGTGCAGAGATTGCAAACCAAACATTGCACCTCAGATTGCACAATAGATTGAGATTGCTCAATAGATTTCACTTTGCTAGCTTGCAAACTGCCAGCTTGCAGCCTGCCCCGTACATGCATTGAACCCCACAGCCCATGCCTAACCTAGAAGCGGATTCCCCCCAGCAAAATCAACCCGCAAAAATCCATCTCCCTAAAACGAGCGAATCTGAAGCCCTCAAGAAGATTCGCCATACGACCTCCCATGTCATGGCCATGGCTGTGCAAAAGCTATTCCCCAAGGCACAGGTGACCATTGGCCCTTGGATTGAGAATGGCTTCTACTACGATTTTGACAGCCCTGAACCCTTCACCGAAAAGGATCTCAAGGCCATCAAAAAAGAGATGACCAAGATCATCAACCGCAAGCTGCCCGTGATTCGTGAAGAGGTCAGCCGGGAAGAAGCCCAGCGTCGTATTGAGGCGATCCACGAACCCTACAAGCTAGAAATCCTCAGCGACCTGAGTGAGCCGATTACGCTCTATCACCTGGGTGAGCAATGGTGGGATCTCTGCGCTGGCCCCCATGTGGAAAATACCAGCGATCTGAACCCGGATGCGATCGCCCTCGAAAGTGTCGCCGGAGCCTACTGGCGCGGCGATGAAACCAAAGCCCAACTCCAGCGCATCTACGGCACCGCCTGGGAAACCCCAGAACAGCTTGCCGAATACCAGCGCCGCAAAGAAGAAGCCCTGAAGCGCGACCACCGCAAGCTAGGCAAAGAACTAGGGCTGTTTATCTTTTCCGACCCAGTTGGCCCCGGTCTGCCCCTCTGGACTCCCAAGGGCACCACCCTGCGCTCCACCCTGGAAGATTTCCTCAAGCAGGAACAGGTCAAACGCGGCTACCTCCAGGTCGTCACGCCTCACCTAGCCCGAACCGACCTGTTCAAAATCTCAGGGCACTGGCAGAAATATAAGGAAGACATGTTCCCCATGATGGCGGAGGACGAAGCGTCGCGATTGCTGGAGCAAGGCTTTGCCCTGAAGCCGATGAACTGTCCCTTCCACATCCAGATCTATAAGAGTCAGTTGCGCTCCTACCGTGAGTTGCCCATGCGGCTGGCGGAGTTTGGCACGGTCTATCGCTTTGAGCAGTCCGGCGAGTTGGGCGGGCTGACCCGCGTGCGAGGCTTCACCGTCGATGATGCTCACCTGTTTGTCACCCCCGAGCAACTGGATGCCGAGTTCTTAAGCGTGGTGGATTTGATTCTGTCGGTGTTTAAGAGTCTGCAACTGAAGAACTTCCGCGCTCGACTGAGCTTCCGTGATCCAGCCTCGGACAAATACATTGGCTCCGATGAAGCCTGGGAAAAATCCCAGGGTGCAATTCGCCGTGCGGTTGAAACCCTGGGCATGGATCACTTTGAAGGCATTGGGGAAGCCGCTTTCTATGGTCCCAAGCTCGACTTTATTTTCCAGGATGTGCTGGATCGGGAATGGCAGTTGGGCACCGTGCAGGTGGACTACAACTTGCCCGAACGGTTCGACCTGGAATATGTCGCCGAAGACGGCAGCCGCAAACGTCCCGTGATGATTCACCGCGCCCCCTTTGGCTCCGTTGAACGCCTCGTCGGCATCCTCATCGAAGAATATGCCGGAGACTTCCCGCTCTGGCTAGCGCCGATCCAGGCGCGTCTCCTGCCCGTCACCGAAGAAGTCCTGCCCTATGCCCGTCAGGTAGCCGAACAGATGCGGTTCCGGAACATTCGGGTCGAGGTGGACGATAGCGGCGAACGGCTGGGTAAGATGATTCGCAACGCCGAGAAGGACAAGATTCCCGTCATGGCCGTTGTAGGGATGAAGGAAATGGCCGACCAAGCGCTCAGCATCCGGACTCGCGCTTCTGGTGAACTGGGTGCGATCGCCGTCCCCGAGGTAATCGATCGGTTGAATCGGGCGATCGGGGAGTACGGCAACTTCTGATTGGCACAGACGGACGGAGATGGAGAGATGGGGAGATAGGGAGATGAGTGGATAGGTCAGCCTTTCCCCCTTCCCCCGTCTTGCCAACGCATCTGAACTCACGGTTACTGAAAACACCAACCCCATGGGGCATAGCACGATGATCAAAGGTGCGAGATATATCCCTTCCTTGCTGTCACTCTCTTTGCTGCTTGCCCTGACGACCAGTTGCAACCCGTTGAGTCGTCCTAGTGCTGAATCACCTGTCTCTCCAAGTCCTGCTGCAGTTGCTTCTCCAATTGCCTCTCCAATCGCCTCTCCAATCGCCTCCCCGGCCTCACCCACCGCGCCCCTTGCCTCGCCTTCGCCTACCAATCCACTGCCGATCGCCTCACCCCTAGCGCCGATCGCCACCCCCAAAGACAATCCCGCAGCACCCACGCCACAATCTCAGGTGCAGTTCCGACCTGACCCCAACAATCCCAACATTCTCAGAGACTTCGATACGATGACACCCCTGCCCACCACGGGCAAAGTCACCGTCCGCTCCAATATCGACACCCTGGATACCAGTCAGCTTTTGACCGACTGCCCGACCGACACCGCACCCTACGCCTACGCCGAAAGCACCCGCTACCAAATCCAGATCTGCTCCGAAGAATATGACCCCTGGATGCCCAAATACTACATTGGTCGTGCCAAGGACGGCAGCGGCGAACTCCGGCTGATTAACAAGAACCAAGACGAAGCCCGACAGTTGATTTTCCGAAACGGTAATTATCTCTATACGCTCTACCAGGACGGTGCCCGTCCAGAGCAGATGAATGCCTATCTGGAAATCTATTCTCCCGACGATCAGAAAACCTATGCGGAAGCGTTGCTGTATCTCTATGTCAAGTCGCGGCGTTAGGAGTTAGGAGTAGGGAGTAGGGAGTGGGGAGTGGGGAATAGGGAAAGAATTCTAAAGTTGATCTAAAGAAATGCAACAAAGATTTTGTTTTCTTGGATACTAGCTCATTAAAGAATAATGACGGTTTACATCGAGATTGAATAAGGTGAGATCTGCGATTTGATTGCGATCGCCAATCAAGTATCCCGCTATACAACCCGTATTCCAAACCTATAAAATAGCGGCATCCCAGGATGAATACTGGATGCGATGATGGTGCAAAGGATAGACGCAAGCGGATTAGTACAGACACTGCTCTCTCTCCGTCATGCCCTAAACCGCGATTTGGCACAGGGATGAACCACCAGGATAAATCTGCTACAGGAGTTTCAGCCATGAGCGTCTGTCCAGTACCACTACAGCGTTTACTCGATCATGCCACTGACTTGATTTTTATCTTTGGTCAAGATGGCCACTGTCGCTATGTCAATGGGGCAGGCTGTCGGACGTTGGGCTATGGGGCGGAGGAGTTGGCGCGGTTGGAACTGGCGGATTGGGTGGATGAACGCGATCGCCCCCTCCTTCTTCAGTGGATTCATGCGATCGCCCCCTCCCCCACAGAACACCCAGTTCCTTTAGAAGAACAATCTGTCATCTCAATACGCTTGATTCACAGAACGGGTGAGGTCATTTTCGTTGAAGGATATCTCAGCGCGGTGCATTCGGACGGGCAGGAACCTGAGATTTGGAGTTTGTGGCATCGAGTTGAGGACAAACCAAAAAGACGTGAGAGTGAGGAGGAGGGCGATCGCTTCCCATCCGCCAACCTCCATGACGCGACCGAATGTCACAAAACAGAAACCATGCTGCTCAAGCGCGAACGGTATTTGGCCGCACTGGTGGAAATTCAATATCGTTCCCTGCTGTTCCATGAGAGCCACGATGAATTCTACATGACGGTCTTGGAGCCTCTGGGGCAGGCGGCGGATGCGTCCCGGATCTATATTTTTGAGAATCATTGGGATCTCGATGAGCGGTTGCTGATGAGCCAGCGGGCGGAATGGTGTGCCGATGGCATTCAGCCCGAACTGGATAATCCAGGATTGCAGTGTGTTCCTTACGATGATTTTTTCCCACGATGGGCAGAACTGTTGGCGAATGGAGAGATCATCAACGGCATTATTCGGAATTTTCCGGAGACAGAAAAGGCGTTTTTGTTCAAGCAGGGAATCTTGTCGATTCTGATTTTGCCCCTAGTGGTGGATGGCGATTTCTTTGGGTTTATTGGGTTTGATAATTGTGTGGAGGAACGGGTTTGGGATACCGCAGAGATTCATCTGTTGAGGGCTGCTGCTGCTGCAATTTCACAGGCTTTGGAACACCGCAGAGCCGAGGAAGAACTGCAAGCGGCCTACGCAGAACAACGAGCCTTGTTTGTGGCCATGGATGATTTAGTACTGGTTAGAGATGCGCGTGGATTATGCACAAAAATCCTCACGCCCAAGGCCAGAAGTTTACTCTATCGTCCAGCCGAGGACATGATCGGTAGAACGTTGCATGACACCTTTGAACCCGAGCAGGCGGATGTGTTTTTGGACTATATTCGACAGTCTTTGGATATGCAAAAAACAGTCCGGCTGGAATATAATTTGATGATTGAGGAACGGGAAGTTTGGCTGGAGGCCAGTATTTCACCGATCGACTCTAATCTGGTGATGTGGGTGGTACGCGACACCACCAGCCGCCGCAAAGCCCAAACCGAAATCCTAAAAACTCTGGAAAAAGAACGTCAATTGAACGAGATGAAATCTCGCTTTGTTTCAATGGTGTCCCATGAGATTCGTACACCCCTCACAACGATTCTCACCTCTGCCGATATTCTGCAAAATATGCCTTGCAATCCGGAGGAACGGGAGGATCTTTTTCGGTTGATTCAATCTGCGATTCAGCAAATGGTGCAACTATTGGAAGATGTGCTGTTTATTGGTGTGGCAGAATCGGGACAATCCGAGATGCATCCCACTGAAGTGGATCTACCGCTGTTTTGTCAACGTTTAATTAAGGAAACGGTTTTTTGCGATGAGCAGCATCATGAGTTGATGTTCAAGGTAGAAGGCGATCGCCACCTCGTTTGGCTCGATGAAAAGCTGCTGTGGCAAATTCTCAAAAATCTACTGAGCAATGCGATCAAATATTCACCGCCCGATCGCCCCATTGACTTTGATCTGATCTTTCAGCCCGATTTAGTCACCTTTCAGATTCGCGATCGCGGCATTGGCATTCCAATAATCGATCGGCCTAGGCTCTTTGAATGTTTTCACCGTGCAAGCAACGTTGGCGCAATCAATGGGAGTGGGCTAGGATTAGCCATTGTTAGGAACTGTGTCGATCGCCTTCGAGGAGAGATTTCTGTGAACAGTGCTGTGGGAATAGGAACGACTTTTGTCGTGACCTTGCCCGCTTGTCAACTCAACCATCCGCCCAAACGGATGATGGCCAGTGAGTCAGCCGCAAATCACGCTGATTTTTCCTAGAAAATCAGCAAAATTAACAACGAAAAGCATAAAATTTAACCACTCAGATTTAACCACTCAGAACTGGTCTGCTAACCACTCATCATCATCCACCGCGATCATCATAGGGATAAGCGCTATCGTGAAGAAGAAAATTTTAGTCATTGAAGATGAACAGGCTATTCGCCTCAATATTATCAAAATTTTGAATTTCAAAGGATTTGAGGCCATTAGCGCAGAGGACGGCAACACAGGAATTCAGCAAGCCCTGTTGCATCTGCCCGATCTCATCCTCTGCGATATCATGATGCCGCAGGTGGACGGTTACGGTGTTCTGGCTGCGCTTCGCCATGAACCCGAAACGGCCATGATCCCCTTCATTTTTCTCACGGCTCGAGCCGATCGCGCCGACATGCGCCAGGGCATGAACCAGGGAGCCGATGACTACCTCACCAAGCCGTTTACCAGTGCCGAACTCCTCGAAGCCGTCACCGCCCGGTTGCAGAAACAGGCCAGCATTACCCAACCCTTCCTAGACGAAATGCGCCGTGCCGCTGAAAACCTCAGCCGTGTCGCCTATACCGACCCGCTCACCAATTTGCCCAACCGCATTTTTCTGCGGCATCGCCTGCAAGAAGCGCTGGTGCAAGCAGAACGACGACAGCAGCAAGTGGGGGTGTTGTGCCTCAATCTCGATCGCTTTAGTGCCGTCAATGCCAGCCTGGGCAGCGTCACGGGCGATCTGCTGCTGCAAGCCGTCGCCGATCGCATGAACCACCGAGTGCCGCTGCCGCAAGGTCGCCAAATGCTGACCCTGGCGCGGTTTGGGGGCGATGAGTTTAGCCTGATTGTGCCCGAAACCCAGGCCGAGGAACTGGAGGCGATCGCCCAACAAATCCTGGGCATCATGGCCAAACCCTTCCACCTGGACAATCAGGAAGAGGTCTATGTCCATATCAGCATGGGCATTGCCCTCTATCCCAGCAACAGCAACCAGGCCGACAAACTTCTTACCCAGGCCGACACTGCCCGTCGCTGGTGCCGCAGACAGGGAGGCAACAGCTACCAGTTCTACGATTTATCTATGGAAGCGGTCGATTTAGAACGGCGATCGCTGGAAGTAGATCTCAACGCAGCCCTAGAACGCTCAGAGTTCCACCTCCACTATCAGCCCCAGGTCAATGTCGTCACCGGACGCTTAGTCGGCATGGAAGCGCTGCTGCGCTGGAAACACCCGACTCGCGGCATGATTTCCCCTGGCGTGTTCATTCCCATTGCCGAAGAAACCGGCACCATTATTGCCATGGGCGAGTGGGTGCTACGGCAGGCTTGTGCTGAAGTCCAGGCACTCCAGGAGTATAGCCTGACGCCCCTCAAGGTCTCGGTGAATTTGTCCGCGCGGCAGTTTCGCCAGCGCAATCTGGTAGGCATGGTGGCGCGGGTGCTAGAACAGACGGGGTTTATTCCGCAGCAGTTGGTGCTGGAGCTGACCGAAACCAGCCTGATGGAGGATATCGACAATGCGATCGCCACCCTCCAAGAACTCAAGGACATGGGCATTGAAATCTCGATTGATGATTTTGGGACGGGATATTCCTCCCTCAACTATCTCCGCAGTTTACCGATTGATGTCATCAAGATCGATCGCTCCTTTGTCAGCCAGGTGGATCAAAACGAGAACGATGCGGCGATCGCTTCCGCCATCATTGCCATGGCGCGCAGCCTCAAGCTCAAGGTCATTGCAGAAGGCGTTGAAACTGAGTCTCAGCTTGCATTCCTCAAGAAACAAGGCTGCTACCTGATTCAAGGCCACCTCTACAGTCGAGCGCTATCTCTTGCGGATATTCAAACCCTGCTGGTGGAAGACAGGCGACTGGTTCCGGTGGCAAAGGCGGGGTAAGGGCGACGTGCCAGTAGCTCTTTGGCATAGCGGAAAATACCTTGGGGATGGTGGCGGAGAATGGCGATCGCAGCCCGCAACATGCCCATGACATGCCCCCGCTTGACCTGCTCGGCTAGTTCGTAGGGCAAATAGTAGCCATGTAATTTCTGAAAATGTCTGCGCCCAATCCAATAGGCTTGTCGATATTCGGGGTGATGTTTCACCTTTGGCCATTGTTTCTTGAGGGCGCGTAGGGTGAAATCTAGCTTGCGAGAAACCAGCGTAGTCGAACTGCGGCTGTCTTGGTGCTGTCGATATTGCGCTACTACCTGACCATGCAAATAGGCCGGAAACTCCGCCGCCACCCGTAAACACAGGTCATAGTCCTGGGAGTTGAGCATCGTCGGATCGTAGAGTCCAACCTGGTCAAACACCGTCCGACGGAACATGATACGGGCAGGCGGAACGGGAAATTGGCCGCTCAACATCAGCGCATAGGTCTGGGTGGGGAACGGCAACTCTAGCCGGGGGCAGTTCGATTCCAAAACCGCACCATTGCTCTCAATCACCTGATGGCTGCCGTAGGTAAAGCCACAGTGAGGATGGTGATGCAGCGCTCTTGCCCCGATCGCCAAAGCATTGGGTAAGAGGCGATCGTCATGATCCAAAAACACCAGATATTGTCCTTTACTGGCTCGAATTCCCGCATTCCGCGCCACTGAAATCCCTTGGGACGCTTGCTGAAGATAGAGGATGTCGGGATAGGGATGAGAACCATATTCTCTGAGCTTTCCTTCTGCAAGGCTATCGACCAGGGTACAAGCATCGGCGATCGGGGCTAGGCGACCTGCTCTTAGGGCGATTTGGCGCAGTTGGAGGCTCCGATAATCGGCCACAATATTGGCGGTTTCATCGGTAGAACCATCGTCTACCACAATGATTTCGAGGGCAGGATGGGTTTGAGCCAAAACGCTCTCGATCGCGTCTGCCAAAAATTTAGCCCCATTGCGGCAGGGGATAATCACGGAGATACTACTCATCTAAAAAATTCCTATAAGAATCTAGGCCACCCGTATCAGGTCGCTGGCAGCATCGGAATTGCATTGGAAAAAACAGCGGTGTTCGCAGTGGCTCGGTCAAAGCCGCTGGCAAAAGGTCACTGCATTAAGTCGATGTGCGATCGCCACATACTCAGGGTTGTAGCGTTGCGAAGATCAATCAGATCTGTCACTAAGATCTGTCGTTGCGAATCGATCAATAAGGGAAATTCTGAATCAACTGGGAATCAACAAGGGAGTTGAGGTAAAAGCACCAATACTTAAGTCCTAAAAGCCCCGGATTCTGAAGGCTTCTAGCTTATTTCACTTAATACTTGTAGTCGCTTGACGGTAGATACCCTGAACCCATATGAAAACTTTGTATCAATTGTAGCTCAAAATTCGTAGATTTACTGAGCGATCGCTCTATTTAGGTCTTTATTTTTACCAGCAAGGGAAGGGGCAGAATTTTATAAACCGCAGAGACGCAGAGACGCAGAGAGGGGAAAGGGGGAAGGGGAAGGGGAAGGTGGATGGGTGGATGGGTGGATGGGTGGATGGGTATTTCAAAGGATGCCTTCTCCTAAACACAAGAAATTCTTTAAAAGAGGATTTGAATTCCTCAAAAGAGAATTTTTTGAATAAAAAAGTCCATCTCCTTTCACCCATCCACCCATCCACCCTGTCACCCATCCACTTCCCCACTCCCCACTCCCCACTCCCCACTCCCCATTCCCCACTCCCTGACCAAATTTCCTTTCTACAAAATCGTTCAAGCAAGGATTTTTCAGGAGCGATAGGATGAACATCGAGTGAGTTCTGAAAAGGTAGCCGTTGTATGATTCCTGCTTTATCTCAGGTGGGCGATCGCATGTTCCAACTGACGGGGGTGCGTGCCATCATGAAAGACATTATTGAAACGTTGCGATCGGGGGCGGGGCGGGAGTTTATTAATCTGAGTGCGGGGAATCCGGTGCTGTTGCCTGAAGTGGAGCAACTGTGGCGCGACTGTACGGCAGAACTGCTGGCAAGCTCAGAATATAGTGAGGTGGTGTGTCGCTATGGGTCGAGTCAGGGCTACCAGCCTTTAATTGAGGCAGTGCTGGAGGATTTTAACCAGCGCTATGGGTTGAACTATAGCGATCGCAATGTCCTGATCACAGGCGGCAGTCAGGCGCTATACTTTCTGGCAGCCAATGCGCTGGGAGGCTACACCCAATCCGGCGACCTGAAGCAGATTGTCCTGCCCCTCAGCCCCGACTATACCGGGTACGGCGGCATGACCTTGGAACCCGAGAGCCTGAAAGCCTATCAACCTCATCTGGAAATCAACGAAAAGACCCACCGCTTCAAGTATCATCCTGACTTCAGCAAGCTCGAAATTAATGCTCAGACGGGGTTTGTGCTGTTTTCCCGGCCTTCCAATCCTTCAGGCAATCTGCTGAGTGATGAGGAGGTGGAGAAGATTGCGGCAATGGCTGCGCCCCATTCGGTGCTTGTGTTTGTGGACTCGGCCTATGCGGCTCCCTATCCAGCCCTCAACTATGCGCCCATGACCCCCATCTTTGGGGAGAACATTGTCCACTGTATGAGTCTTTCCAAGGCGGGTTTGCCGGGAGAACGGGTTGGGATTGCGCTCGGAGATGAACGGATTATTCAGGTTCTAGAAGCTTTCTTGACCAATCTTTGTCTGCACTCTTCGCGCTATGGACAGGCGATCGCAGCCCGTGCCATTCGCTCCGGTGCCCTCGCCGAACTCTCAGAAACTGTCATTCGTCCCCACTATCAGGCCAAGTTCGCCACCCTGGAATCGGCTCTAGATGAGGCAATGCCCGATTCCGTGCCCTGGTATCTGCATCAGGGAGAAGGTTCTATCTTTGGTTGGCTATGGCTCAAGGATTTGCCGATGACCGACTGGGAGTTCTACCAACGACTCAAAGCCGTCGGGGTCATCCTGGTACCGGGCGATGCCTTTTTCCCCGGCTTGCGGGAAGCGTGGGATCACACCCAGCAGTGCTTCCGGATTAGCTTGACGGCGGATCATGGGGAGATTGCGATCGCCATGCAGCGGTTGGCGGAGGTCGCGCGGCAGGTGTATGGATGAGGGGAAAGGGGAAAGGCGAAAGGGGAAGGGGGAAAGGGGAAAGGCGAAAGGGGAAGGGGGAAAGGCGAAAGGGGGGCGATCGCTTTTGTCGAATGGGTGTTGCCTACCGTTAGCCTGTGGGAAAACCTTGTAAGGTTCTGGTTAGGCAGAGGGATTCAACGTCTAAATTCCGAATGCTCCTGCTGGCATCCAAGGGCTTCGATCGGCTTCGTTACCCGCCTGCTTGTGCATGAATAAGACCAATGACCAATTTAATGAAGCAAAATGACCGGAAACTGTAGGGGGCGTGGAACGCAGAGTCCGTGTAACTCTCTTTGCTGATAGGTTGGGTGCGTACTCTGCGAAAAGCAAGCAAGCACAGTGTTGATGCTGTTGACGAAGTCTGTGAAGCAAAATAACTGGGCAATGCGGGGGGGTGGAACGTAGAGTCCGCGAACTTTCCTTCGCTGATAGGTCAGGTGCGTTCCACTGCGGTTGCTGCTGTTGGCGAAATATTGCTTAATATCCAATTCAACGCGATTGGTTCAGAAATTGAGCTACGCCGTCAGGCTATTACCCCTCCCTAACCCTCCCCTTGCAAAGGGGAGGGAACCGAACCTCTGGGTTCTTTCTAAAACTGATGCAATGAGTCAGACGGCTGGTTTCCACCCTTTGCAAGGGGGAACTAAGGGGGGTGAGCCGGGCACTTGGGGATGTTACGAAGCATTTCGCCAACAGCATCCACTGAGTTTTCACGCACCCTACGGGATCTTGGAGATTCGTAGGGAGGATTAAAGAGGAGCAAAGTGAGGGGACTTTGACGGATCTTAGAATTTTCTGGGACGGTTCGACTCCCCAAATTTGGGGGCTGGGAGGCGAAACCCAAGAACTTGGCTCCCCTCCAGAAATCCCCCCTTTCCCCTTTCCCCTTTCCCCCTTCCCCTTATTCCCTTCCCCCTTCCCCGCAAGGCTAGAAGTTCTTAATAATCGCCTTAGCAAACTCCGAACATTTCAGCGGCGGGACGGGGGGGGCCATCATGCGCGCCAGGTCATAGGTGACCTCGCCGTTGGAAATGGAAGCGCCCAGTCCTTTTTTGATCAGGTCGGCGGCTTCTTGCCAGCCCATGTATTCCAGCATCATGACACCGGAGAGAATGACGGAGCCGGGGTTGATGCGGTCTAGGCCAGCATGTTTGGGGGCGGTGCCGTGGGTGGCCTCAAAGATGGCGCAACTGTCGCCGATGTTGGCACCAGGGCCCATGCCCAGACCGCCGACGATCGCCGCTGCGGCATCAGAGAGGTAGTCGCCGTTAAGGTTCATGGTGGCCAGGATGGAGTATTCGTCGGGGCGGGTTTGGATTTGTTGGAAGATGCTGTCGGCGATGCGATCGTTGACCATGATCTTGTCTTTCCATTGACCCTGACCATGGGTGTCCCAGATCGCATCCAGGACGGCCTGCACTTCCTGACAAGCCTGCTGTTTTTTCTCGGGGGTGAGGGCATCGTAGCCCGGTTCGATTTGACGGGCGTTGTCTTCCACGCTCAAGTCGGGGTTGCTCTCTTTGTTGCCGAGAATCCAGGACTCGCGCTCGGTGACGCATTCCTGGCGAAACTCAGTGGTGGCCAACTCGTAGCCCCAGTCCCGGAAAGCGCCTTCGGTGTACTTCATGATGTTGCCCTTGTGAACCAGGGTCACCATTTGTTTGGCCTTGGGCAACCGCAGCGCGTGGCGGATGGCGCGACGCACGAGCCGCTGGGAACCCGTTTTGCTGATGGGTTTAATGCCAATGCCCGCATCAAGGGGGATTTGCTTTTTGCCATGCTCGGGGGTAGCGGGGATCAGGTCGTTGTTGAGAATTTGGATGAGTTTGCTGCCGATTTCGCTGCCTTGCTTCCATTCAATGCCGAGATAGATATCTTCGGTATTTTCTCGGTAGATGATGACATCAAGTTTCTCGGGGCTTTTGTGGGGGGAGGGGGTGCCTGCGTAGTACTTGCAGGGGCGGACGCAGGCGTAGAGGTCGTGGATTTGTCGGAGGGCGACGTTGAGCGATCGAATGCCACCGCCGATGGGGGTCGTCAGGGGGCCTTTGATGGCCACGCCATACTCCTGGATGGCCGCCAGGGTGTCTTCGGGGAGGTACTGGTAGGTGCCGTACAGATCGCAGGCTTCGTCTCCGGCGTAGACCTTGAACCAGACAATTTTTCGCGTGCCGCCATAGGCTTTTTCGACGGCGGCATCAAAGACGAGCTGGGCGGCAGGCCAAATATCGACGCCCGTACCATCGCCACGGATAAATGGCACGATCGGGTCGTTGGGAACGACAGGTTCACCGTCTTTGAAGGTGATGCGGGAACCTTGGGCGGGGGGTGTAATTTTTTCGTACATGGGGTGGCGACTCCTGAGCTTAGGGGAGGGGTGGGCAATTCGTTACAGATTCATCGCGGGTTGATCTGCGGGTGCGTCATGGGTTGATCACGGGGGACGATGAGGATTGTCCTGGGTGGAGAACAAGGTAAATCGTTAGGATGGGGGAGGCGATCGCAGCCTAGTTTTTCAGCTTGACCGATTTTGCGGTTTCGCTTAACGGCGACGGCCTCTGCTCTATCGAACTCAACGGGTTTAGGGCGAATCGTCGATGACGATATTAACTTGAAAACGATCCCAAAATGATTCTTGGGTCACTTCAGATGAGATGATGCCAGAAAGGTGGAAATCGAATTGTGCCTTTCGCTGCGAGTGGAACGGTTTACAAGGCCACTTTACAAGGCCACTGTTTTACTCAGATTGATCCAGATTAATTCAGAGAATTCAGCGGCGAAGCTAGGCGAAATCGACAGAAACGAAATTAACTTTTGCACGGATTCGGGTCTGCCTACACAGGGGATGGCGATCTGCCGCTAAAGTGAAGAGTAACTGAATTTAAAGTCATCCTGCCGAGGTGGTGATTTTTTCCGGATCAATCCCCAGGATTTTATCCGAGTCCGCCTTGCCTTAAGATGGATTTCTCCTTTTAGAAGCCTTTTAACCTAAAGTTCTTGACCATGCATGACGTGCAACCCCCCTTGACTACCCCGCCTAGTGCTGCTGCGACAGAAGCAGATGTTTCAGGCTTTATGACCGAACTGCTAGGACGGTTGCGGTCTGAGTCGGCTCGTAATCAGCTCCAGCTTGTCAAAGAAATTGCCCAAACCGGAACGGCTGGCCTCGAAGCCCTGATGCAGTTTCTCCTCGAACAAAAATCCCAGCCCGGCGGCATTCCAGCAGGCACCGCCTACCAACTCCTCTATCAAGCCAACACGCCTGCCACTCAAGAATTTCTACAAACCCATTTTCCTCAAGGTGTTGTGGCGCTGCGATCGGAGCGGGGTCTAGACTATGCGCCCCTGCAAAAACTCCTGGCACAACAGGACTTTGAAGCGGGCGATCGCCTCACCCTGGAATATCTCTGCCAGCTTGCGGGTTCCAAAAGTCCAAAATGGTTCTACTTTACGGCGGTGAATACCTTCCCGATCGCCGATCTGCAAACCCTGAACGCGCTCTGGCTGGTGCATTCGGAAGGTAAATTTGGCTACTCGGTTCAGCGTGAAATCTGGCTGAGCCTGGGCAAGGACTGGGACAAACTCTGGCCGCAGATTCGCTGGAAAGACGGCAATAACTGGACGCGCTATCCGGGAGGGTTCACCTGGGATTTGAGTGCGCCGAGAGGTCATTTGCCTTTGTCGAACCAACTCCGGGGGGTGCGTGTGATGGATGCGCTGTTGAATCATCCGGCTTGGAATGGTTAGGCATCTGTTTAGAAATTAAAACTAAGAAACTAAAACACAGAGACGCAGAGACGCAGAGGGGTTGGGTTAGGGTTTTACTTTCTGGGGGTTGCTGTTAGTTGGGTGGGTTCTTGAACCACTCCCATGGATTGACCCGCTAGCCAGCCGGTGGTCCAGGCGCTTTGGAAGTTGAAGCCTCCGGTGACTCCGTCGATGTCTAGGACTTCTCCGGCAAAGTATAAGCCAGAGCAGAGGCGGCTTTCCAGGGTTTTGAAGTCTACTTCCTGGAGACGAACGCCGCCGCAGGTGACGAATTCTTCTTTGAAAACGCCTTTGCCCTGGAAGGGATAATTGCCTTGGGTAAGTTCCTGGATCAGGCTTTGGAGTCCTTTCTTGGACAAGTCTGCCCAGCGGGTTTCGGGGGTGAGGCCAGCGCGGGTCAGCAGATAGTGCCAGAGCCGACGGGGGATGGCCGGATGGGGGGTATGGGTGGCGATCGCCCGTTTGCCCTCTTGCTCTTTCATGTGTTGCAGCAGCGATCGCCAAGCTTCGGGAGGTTGTTCGGCGACCCAATTGACTTGCAGTTGTCCTCGATATTGGTGGTCATGGAGCGATCGCGCCCCCCAAGCAGACAGCTTCAGCACCGCTGGACCGCTGAAACCCCAGTGAGTCACCAGTAAAGCTCCGGTTTGTTCCAGAGGTTTCTGGTCGGGGAGTAGGAGTTTGACCTGGGCGGACGTGACCGAAACGCCTGCAAGTTGGCGAAGTTGGGGGTCGGGTAGGTTGAAGGTGAACAGCGAGGGGACGGGCGGTTCGATGGTGTGACCCAGTTGGTGAGCCAGGTGGTGGCCTTGGGGGCTGCTGCCGCT